>JALTBU010000056.1 GCA_027008345.1 Nautiliaceae bacterium
AATCAAACGGTTGAATCCTGTTTACCGCTTTTTGGGTTGCTTCATTAAAATCCTGTACTCCAAAACTAATTCTGTTTACTCCATATTTTTTCATAACATCCATATGCTCTTTGCTGAAATATCTTGGATCAATTTCTACACTTATTTCAGCATCTTCTTCAAAATTTTTAAAATATGAATAAATCAAAGAATAAATCTCTTCAAGTTCTTCTGGATTAAAAAATGTAGGAGTTCCACCTCCAAAATGAAGCTGTCTGAGCGTTCTATTCGTATCAAGATATTTACTTAAAGTTTTAAGCTCTTTTTTTAGATATTCGATATATTTTGTTCTTTTATCTGCTTTGCTTGTATATACAACATTACATCCGCAAAAATAACATGCGCTTTTGCAAAAAGGAAGATGAAAATAAAGGCTCAAAGGTTTAGTTGAATTTTGTAAAAAAGGTATTATATCCTCAGGAGTTAAATCTTTAAATTCCACTGCTGTCGGATATGAAGTATATCTTGGTGCATGTCTTGAAAATTTACTTAATTTTTTAAAATCTATTTTTTCCATATCGTTTCCTATTTAAATTCTCTTGCAAATTCTCTACCTGCCGTTTGCCATTCATCAAAAGCCACTACCATCTCTTTTTTAACAAGCTTATCATCTTTAAGTAAGGCAGCTTTAATTTTAATCGAATCATCAACCATAATTTTTGCATTAACTCCAACAGGTGCATGACATCCAAGATTAAGTTCATCTACAAAATCTCTTTCAATTGTAACTTCTACTTGGGTTCTTAAATCATTAAGAGGTTTTACAGCATTAATTACTGCTTCATCATTTATAGTCTCTATCCCCAATGCACCCTGCCCCATTGCAGGAATAATAATATCGGTATCAATAACTTCATAATATTTTACTTCTTTTAACAGATTAAGTCTTTTAACTCCTGCATGTGCTAAAATAATTGCATCATATTTACCATCTTTTAGTTTTCTGATTCTTGTATCGACATTTCCTCTTAAATCTGTAATCACCAAATCTTCTCTAAATGCTTTAAGCTGCATTGCTCTTCTTATTGAGCTCGTTCCTACAACGGCATTATGAGGAAGTTCTGCCAGAGTTTCAAATGTTTCAGACAAAAATATATCTTCAACTGCTTCTCTTGTTGGAATAGCAGCAAGTGTAAAATGGTCTTTATCATAAACTGTTGGAAAATCTTTAAGCG
The DNA here is from genome assembly GCA_027008345.1 of Nautiliaceae bacterium. Lineage (GTDB taxonomy): Bacteria > Campylobacterota > Campylobacteria > Campylobacterales > Nautiliaceae > JALTBU01. The sequence goes on from JALTBU010000056.1 coordinate 1,215, forward strand.
AATGAACTGCAATTTGAGCTTCGCCTTTTAAAAGAGCTTCCTCTACCTCTTTAATAAAAAGTCCTTTCCCGCCAATTTCGGCAAGAGGTTTATCAAGAATTTTATCACCTGTTGTAGTTACAATTTTAAGTTCAATCTCATGACCCAAATTTTCAAGTCTTTTTTTAACCCATTCAGCCTGCCATAATGCAAGTTTACTCCCACGTGTTGCGATTGTCAGTTTCATTTAATCCCTTTTTTATTTTTATTATATCAAACTATAAAAGTTTTGCAGCGTCTTTGCTGTGATAGCTTATAATCATATCAGCGCCTGCTCTTTTAAATGAAGTTAAAATCTCCATCATTAAAGATTCATAATTCATCCATCCGTTCATACTTGCAGCTTTTACCATAGAATATTCACCGCTTACATTATAAACACAAAGTGGTTTTAGAGTGTTTTCTTTAATAGTTTTTATAATATCCATAAATGCAAGGGCAGGTTTCACCATAAGTATATCAGCACCCTCTGCTTCATCAATCAAACTCTCAAGCAAAGCTTCTCTTGAATTTGCTATATCCATCTGATATGTTTTTCTGTCTTTTGGAAGATATTCGTTTGCCACAGGGGCACTCTCAGCCGCATCTCTAAACGGTCCGTAAAATGCAGAAGCAAATTTTGTAGAATAACTCATAACAGGAATATGGGAAAATCCGTTCGAATCAAGTGCGTTTCTTAATGTTTCAATAATATTATCCATCATACCGCTTGGCGCAATCATATCTGCTCCGGCCTGAGCGTGAATTAAAGCCTGTTTTGCACTGATTTCAAGTGTGGCTTCATTATCTACAGTTTTCAAATGAGGATTTATAATTCCACAATGACCGTGTTCTGTAAATTCGCAAAAACAAAGATCGGTAATAATTGCTATTTTATCTCCAAACGCCTCTTTTGCCGCTCTTACACTTCTGGCAATTAATCCTTCTTCACTTAATGCGTCGCTTCCGCATGAGTCTTTAAGTTTTGGAATACCAAAAAGAATAACGGCTTTTATACCAAGTTCTATACACTCAGCAATTTCATCCAAAAACTCTTTTTCACCAAATTGATAAATTCCAGGCATTGATTTAATTTCATTTTTGCCTTTAAGACCTTCTTTTATAAATACAGGCATAATTAAATCATTTTTTGTAACATAATTTTCCCTTACCAAATCCCTAATATTTGAATTTAGTCTAAGTCTTCTTAAATTCATTTTATCTCCTTGTAATTTCCTTACACAAATCTACAAAATATTTTGCATTTTCAACTGGCACATCTGGCAAAATTCCATGACCGAGATTAAATATATGTCTGTGACCTTTCATAGTTTCTGCTATTTGTATAACTGCCTCTTTTGTAGCGTCTTTGCTGTAAAGCCTGGTTGGTTCCATATTTCCTTGAAGTGTATAATTATCTTTGAATATATTTAATGCATACTCCATAGGTGTATTCCAATCAACTCCGACAACATCAAATTCACCGTCCATCCCGTCCATATATAGACCAACACCTTTTGAGAATAAAATAACAGGAACATCTGAATGTTTTTGTTTAATACTTCTTGCAATTTCTCTCATATAATTCCATGAAAATTCAAAAAATTTATCTCTTTCAAGTGCTCCTCCCCAACTGTCAAACACCATCACAGCATCAGCACCTGATTCGATTTGTTTAAGGAGATATTTTGTAGTCTGATTTGTTACTTTTTCAAGTAATTTATGAAGTAGCTTTGGTTGAGTATAAACCATTTTTTTAATTTTTGCGTATTGTTTAGAACCTCTTCCTTCAACCATATATGTAGAAACTGTCCAAGGAGAACCGCTAAAACCTATTAATGCCTTTTCTTTTGGCAAATCTTTTTTTATAAGTTTAATAGCTTCATATACATAAGAAATTTTTTCATAAGCATTCTCATCAAGAGATACAATATCATTTTCATTTGAAATAGTTTTATCAAAAATTGGACCAACACCTTTTTCAAATCTAAGTGGAAGTCCCATCTCCATTGGAAGATTTAGAATATCACTAAAAAGTATGGCAGCATCCACATCAAGTCTTCTAACCGGTTGAAGTGTAATTTCAGCAGCAATTTCAGGATTTTTAGTCATATCAAGAAAATTACCTACTTTTTTTCTTATTTCCATATATTCAGGCAGATATCTTCCAGCCTGTCTCATCATCCATACAGGAGTATAAGGAGTCTCTTTACCAAAACATGCATCAATAAAAATCTTTCCCATTTTTTATCCTTTATTTTCCATTTTACTCATCCACTCATCCACTCATTCACTCATCTACTTAAAAATTCCCTTCTCCATATGATATTCACATTTATTCATATCCATTTTAAGTTCATTTTCACCAAAAAGTCTTCTAATTACTGAAACAAATATATCAACCTCAGCGCTGTCTGACATTTTTCTAAGAGTCATATTAGGATGATGCAAAAATCTTTTAAAAGCATTATGAAGGATTTTTTCTACTTCATCTTCCATTTCAGCCGGTATATAATGTTTTTTTACTGCATTTTTCAGTGCTCTTTTAGAACATTCATGTGCTTTATCCTGTAAAAATTTAATTACAGGTTCAATTGAAACAGATTGAAGATATTTTTCAAATTCTTTTACACATTTTTTTATAACTTCTTCTGCCACTTGAACTTCTTTTTGTCTTTTTTCAAGATTTTTTTCACTAATCTCTTTTAAATCATCAACTTTTATAACTTTTATATCATTACAAGAAGGTATTTCAATATCGCTTGGAATTGCCAAATCAAACCATAATCTTTTAAAATTTTTAGGTTTTATATTTTCATTTTTAATAACACAAAAAGGTGCTGATGTTGCAGAAAAAAGAAGTCTGTAATTGTTAATTAATTTTGGAAGTGAATCCATTGAATGAACATCAATATTTACTTCATCACCAAGTTCTTCTTTAAGCGCAAATGCATTTTCAATAGTTCTATTTACAAGAATAATATTAACGCCTTCTTTAATTAAATTTTTACATACAATCCTTGCAGTATCTCCAACACCAACTACTACTGCACTATAACCGCTTAAATCTCCAAGTTCTTCTTTTGCCTGTCTTACAGCAATACTTGCAACACTTACAGGCTCAGATGAAATTTGAGTCTGATTTCGAATTTTTTTAGCACATTTAAAAGAAAAATGTATCAGTCTTGTTAAATCCTGAGAAATAAAATGCTTTTCATAGCTTTCTATAAAAGCTTCTTTTAACTGTCCAGTTATTTGAGTTTCACCGACCACCATAGAATCAAGAGATGCAGCAACTTTAAAAATATGCTCTACCGCATCCATTCCTTCATAAATTTCAGCTTTTAAAAACTCTTTTGGAGACACAACCTTATGAAAAACTTTGTCATAAAGTTCATTAATGTCTCTTTTTTTATCAAAAATAACTTCAATCCTATTGCATGTCTGAAGATACATAACTTCTTTAAAATCTTCAAAATCTTCTAATTTAAGCTGAGACAATTTACTTCTTAATGTAACATCTGAATTTCTATAATTAAAACTTATTATAAAATACATTATTAAACCTTTTTGATAAACTCCGTTTTGATATATATATTTTTTGCCAAAATATGACCAGGAGTATCACCAAGGCGTATATTTTTAAAAACTTCACCTCTTTTTATTGTACTTCCGCCTTTTACATTCAAATCTTTTATAATCATTACATTATCACCGTTTTGCAAAACATTTCCATATGCGTCTTTTTTGATTTCAACTTCTGTATTTGCCCAAGACTCTTCATCAGGTTCAAGATACATCATATCCAGTAAATCACCTCTTCCAAGCTCTTTTAAAAGTCTGTAAGTCAAAACTTTTACAGCGCTTTTTTCACTCCACATTGAATCATTTAAACATTGAAAATGATTTTCATCTAAATTACCGCTTTGAATTTGTTTTATACACTCTTCACATAAATTTACATATTCCTCTTTTGGCTCAACTTTAAAAGGTTTTACATTTTTATCACTGCCGCATAATTCACAATTCATTATTTTCTCCTTTTATTTTTTAAATTCCGGATGATAATCATTATTTTGATTATTATCTTTAAATTCAACAGGTTTGCTTACCTTTTGCAAAATACCCATAACAAGAGTTACAACGGCTACCGCAAACCATGCACCCATACCAGCAAATAAAACTACAACCCACCAGTATCCTTCTGCCACTCCCTGACCGTAACTGTGAAGACCTTGTGCTATATAGAAATTTACTCCAAAATATGTCATCAAAATAAAAAAGAAACTTAAAAATGCAAGAAGTGAAAATATAAATTCTCCTCTCATTTTAGGAATCATTTTGGTATGTATTACAAGCGCATAAACTACCATACTTATTAAACTCCAAGTCTCTTTCGGGTCCCATGACCAGTATCTACCCCAGCTCTCATTCGCCCATACACCACCAAGGAATGTTCCAATACTAAGAAGTGCAAGACCTATATAAAGCGCAATATAGATAATATTATTGAGCTGTTTTATCTGTAAATCCAAATCTCTTTTTAAATATTTTTTTATTCCAAATAAAATTATATTCAAAAATCCGAGCATACCGCCGACCGCTAAAAATCCGTAACTAGATGTAATAACGGCAACATGCACTAAAAGCCAATAAGATTTGAGTACCGGAACAAGATTTGTAATCTGAGGATCGATATTATTTAGATGAGCAACCATCATAAACATACCGGCCACAAAAAAACCTGCTCCAAATGCAAGCATTGAACGTCTGAAAAATATAAGCGATGCAAATGCTGCACCCCAAGCAATAAATATAATTGACTCATATGCATCTGACCAAGGAGCATGACCAGCTACATACCATCTTAAAAGCATATTACCTGTATGAAGTAAAAAAGCAATCCATCCAAGTGTTACTATAACAAATTCAGTTTTTTTAAATCTTTTTAATTTAAGAATTTCAATAAATCCTAAAATAATTGCAATTAAACCAAGAGTAGAATAAAACCCTATAAGTTTTGGAAAAATTTGAAGTCTATTATATGTAACCTCCCATTTTATTCTGCTTTTGCTTGGTAGAATATCTCCGCTATATGTTTTTTGCAATTCATAAATTTTTTCTCTCGCTTCTTTTACTTTCTGAGCATTATATGTTTTCACACCGTCGACTAAATTTTTAAAAAGATTAAAATAGAAATTTGCATCCATAGGACTCATAAGTCCCATTTTTACAGCCTGATCAAGCTCAGGCAGAGAAAACCATTTATAATTCATTTTTTTAGCTTTTGGTGTTGGAAAAAGATGAAAAATAGAAGCGGTATAAATGGTAAAAGCAACATATACCCTTTCATTTAGTTTTAAAAACTCTCTTTGAATCTGAGTTCTGTCTTTATCAGGTGTTCTCATTGCTTTATCAATCTCTTTTTGGAATCTAAGATTCCCTTTTTCATCAAAAAAAGCATTATAAGGTGCATATTTCCCTTTAATCCCAAGCATTCTTCGAATTGCAGGATGTCCTACATAAATTAAAGGCAATTTTTGAAATTCATTTGGATATGCCACCATACCTGCAACAACTTGATTATAATTCATTCCTAAAATTTTTGCTTTTTTACTCATTTTATGAACAACATCCAGATCAAGCGTATCCATAGGTTCTATTCTACCTCTTTGCTGTACAAGTGTTAATGCCCATTCGTTTGAAGCTTTTAAAGATTTTTTTGCATACTCATTTAAATCAAAAGCATGAAGATTATATGAAGTTGCTAAAAGTAAAACAATTCCAAAAAGTCCGCTTTTTTTAAGTTTTTTGACAGTAAGCATAAATCTTGATTTTTTATAAAGCATACTCCAAAAGAATCCTATTGCCATAAGAATATATCCAAAATATGTGATATACATCCCCGGGTCGTGATTTACTGATAAAATACTGCCTTGTGCGTCCATATCATAACTTGCCTGATAGAATCTATATCCTCTGTAAACCAAAATATGATTCATATAAATATGGTATTTAAATGTTTTATTATGTTCTTTATCAATTACAGTGATATAACTGTCATAACTGCTTGGCTGCATACTTCCTGGATATTTATGAAGAACAAATTTATCAAGTCTAACTGTAAATCCGAGTTTTTTTGGATAAACATCGGCAGGGTTACTTTTTGTTCTTTCAACCATTATAAAATCTTTGCTTTCACCGTTTCTTAAATGCAACTGACCTTCATATCCGAAATATCTTGTTACAGCCGCTCCTATTAAAATAACTATAACAGATAAATGAAGAACAAAAATAGGAAGTTTTTTATATGTCTTATATCTGAACATTACACCTATTAAATTAATTCCAAGAAGCCAGAGAATTGCTTCAAACCATTTAGTTTCATAAACATATTTCCATGCATCACTCATACTGAATGCGTGTTTTACACCTGATGAATCAACATAAAATCCAAGCGTAGCCCACATCATAGCCGCTATAAATATTAAAGATAAAACTACTGCGACTTCAAGCGAAAAGAAGAAATTATATAACTTTTTTAAAGATGCATTACTCATTTTTTACCTTTAAATCTTTGCTCAATTTCTTCTAAACCTTTTAAAAATATTTGCGGAGGTCTTGCACCATAAATTGCACTATAAAGCTCTCCGTTTGGTTTAATAAAAAGAATTGTCGGAGTTGAACCTGCAAAATAGTTTTGAACTTCTGTTGGGAGAGAATCTTCGTCGGCAAGATAAAATACCGGAACAAAGTGAGAATTAATATAATTTGCAACTTTATCATTTGTATAAACATGCTGTGCCAAATATCTGCATGGAGGACAATGAGATAAAGAGACATCCACCATTATTAATTTATGCTCTTTTTTTGCAATTTGCTTTGCAGCATCATAACTGATAGACCAGTTAACTTTTCCACTCCAGTCAAATGCAAATGCAAATAATACACCCATAATAAGTAATAAAAGCTTTTTCATTTTAAACCTTTTTTTTTGTATTTTAACATAAATTTAATATTAATATTACATAAATGAAGAAAAAAAGAAGAAAATTATTTAGATAAAGCTTCTAAAAGATTAGGATGAGCAAAGTGTGTCATAGTTCTATCATTATGACATTTTACACAACTTACATCTTCTCCTGCATTTTTTGGTTCCCAATAATATTTTTCATGAATTTGTTTAATATTTTCACTAAGTCCCACTGCTGTTTCAGGATCTTTGATGCCTTCATGGCAGCGAAGACATGCACTGTCATATACATAATTATCCATTTCATTGAAATTTTCTTTAAAATCAACCATTTTCATAATTCCGACATGAGCTAAGAAATCTCTTGTACCACTTATACCTTTTGCAACCAAATATCCAATTAATGAATTATGAGGTAAGTGACAATCGGTACAGTGATGAGCCGCAAACCCCTGAGGATTGTTTCCTCCATGGACACTGTATTTAAATGTTTCACCCATTGGTTTCATTTCATGACAGTTCATACAAAATTCAGGCTGACCAGTTTTATCAACTGCAACAGCAGCAATATATGAAATACCAAGACCTATTATAACACCACAAATTAGTGAACCCCATAAAACTTTTTTACTTGCCATACATTTACCTTTAAATTTTTGATTTGATTATAAATAAATAATGTGCTTAAAGAGTGCTTTTTTTATTCAAATCAATAATAAATACAGCTCCTTTTTTAGAGTTGTATGCATATAACTCACCATTAAAATGTTGATTTATAATTACTTTGCTCATATAAAGGCCTATTCCGGTACCCTGAGACTGAAATTTGGTTGTAAAATAAGGCTCAAATATTTTATCTTTAATTTCATTAGGTATACCGCCTGCATTATCTTCTATTTCTATTTTTTTTCCATTTATTCTAATCCAGATTTTTCTATTTTTTATATCTCTTTCTTTAAGAACATCAATAGCATTATTTATAATATTCAAAATTACCTGAGAAAATTCACTTCTATATCCTAAAACTGGCTCGGTTTTTAAAAATTTAAGTTCTACATCAACCCTGTTTTGTTTAAGCCTTCCTTCGATAAGTTTAAGTGCTTCTTCTATTATTTCTTTTGGACAAAATTCAACTTTTTTTGTATCTTTTTTAAAGAAATTGGTAAAATCATCTATTGTCTGTGTCATATACTGAATCTGAGCGTTTGCCTGTGTTTTAAATTTTTCTATAAATTCAGGAGTTAGTCTGTTTTTTTCTGCTGCAAGTTCAAAATTTTGAATTAAAAGTGAAAGCCTTGTTAAAGGATGTCTCCACTGATGGGCAATATTTCCAAGCATTTCCCCAAGAGAAGCAAGTTTGCTCTGAGCAATTAACAGCTGTTCTTTTTCCTGCCTTTTTTCAATTTCTTCTTTTACCCTTTTATCAAGCTCTTTATAAAAAGAATAAAGTGGTTTTGAGAAAAACATACCAAGTGGAACTGCTAAAAATATCGATAAAACAAGCATTATTATTGTTAAAGTTTTGGAAATTTGATTTGTTTTATTAATAAGTCTTTTATTTTGTATAAAAATCATCTTGATATTATTAGTTAATTTTTTTACATATATTTCATCAGTAACGAATCCTTCATCAGTCTGTAATATTTTCTTATTCAAAAAGTAATTAAAGATATCATTAAGATTTTTTTCATTGTAAATATCTGATGAAAGGATATTTCCTTTATTATCAACTATTATATAATGGTAAAAATTATTATTTTCAAACAAATTTTTAATTAAAGCTTTTACTTCAATAAATCCTGGGGATTTTTCAATTTTTACCGGGGCAAAAGCTGTAAATTCAATACCGTTTGCTTTAAATTTTTCTTTGAAAAACAAATCTTTATCAGTTTTAATATCTCCTATTTTTAAAGATTTACCATTATTATGACAATAAATATTGTTTTGATTTTTTATACAAAAAATTAAATTTTTACCATAACTGTTGAAATAATTTATCTCTTTTAAATCGCTATTTGAATAAAGCATTGTTTTAAAAACTGATTTTAAAATATCATCATTTGGTACAAAAGTAGAATTAAATATATCATTTTTAGCAAGTGCAAGAGTGGTATTTTTGATAGTATTTTCTTTTGATTTGTAATTTTTATATATGTTTTCAGCAATTATTTTTATTTTATCTTCAAATTCCTGTGTTGCAAGTTTTGTAAAAAGGTAAATTGAAGTATAAGTGGTAATTACAATAATAACAAAAGCAAAAATCACAAAAGCAAAAGTCAAATCAAATTTAAAATCACTTGAATTTTTCAATTTTATATCCGATTCCTCTTATGTTTTTAATAAAATTCTCATTAAGTTTACTTCTTAGTTTTTTTACTTGCGTTCTTATTGTGTTATTACATATATCTTTACCATCCCATACATAATCCCTAAGCCTTTCAAGCTCAACAACCTGACCAATGTTTTTTACCAGCATTTCAAGAAAATATTTTTCATTTTGAGTTAAATCAACTTCTTCATCATTATAAAAAAGTTTTAATTTATCTAAATCAAATTTATAATTTTGGGTAATTTTAATTTCATTTGTATTTTTAAAGACAAGTCTTTTTATTCTAAGTTCAAGTTCTTTTAGCTCAAAAGGCTTTTTAATATAATCAGCAGCCCCAAGTTCAAATGCCTTTTCCACATGATCAATATCAGAATATGCCGTAATAAAAATAACCGGTACATTTTTTGCATAATTTTTTAGCTCATTATAAAGTTCATAACCGTTCATTTCCGGCATATTAATATCAAGTAGAAATATATCGTAATGATCAGGATAAACTTCTTCCAATGCTTTAAGTGGAGATGAATAATAATCAACTCTGTTATCTTTAAGTTCAAAATAATCTTTTATCGATTCTCCGATAAATTCGTCATCTTCAACTAAAAGTATTCTCATTTATAACCTTTATATTAGGATGAAATGCTTTAGTCGACAGTAAAACATTACTTCCAATTTTTAAATTTTTTGCTTCATTTTGGGAAATAACACATTCAACTATACTATTTCCTATACTTATAACAGCTATATTAACAATATCAGCTTTTATTATATCAATAACTTTACCTTTTACGGAAAATTTTTCACTTGTTTTTGAATTTATTAAAAGTTTTTTTGCATCACCATATTTTATCTGTTTACCATAACTTAATTCTAACATATTATCTGCAAGTTTATATATTTCATTAGAAGAATGACTGACCATTATTGTAGTCAAATTAAATTTTTTATGAAAAATATAAAGTTTTTCCTGTAAATCTTCTCTTCTTTTTTCATCAAGTGCTGAAAAAGGTTCATCTAAAAGCAAAATTTTCGGTCTTCTCATTAAAGCCCTGCAAAGTGCCACACGCTGTTTTTGTCCTCCGCTTAATGTATTTGGGAATCTATCTTTTAAATTTTCTATACCGCTTAGTTTTAAAAGATTTAAAGCAAAATCTCTGTCTTTATTCACATATAAAAGATTTTGTAAAACATTCATATTTGGAAAAAGTGCAAAATCCTGAAAAACATATCCGATTTCTCTTTTTTGAGGAGGCAAAAACTTTTTATCATCCATCCATATTTCATTTTCAACATTTATTATACCTTTTGCCTTTTCAAGACCTGCAATAATCCTAAGAAAAGTTGTCTTTCCGCTGCCACTCTCACCTGTAACTGCTAAAAATTCACCTTTTTTCAGTTTTAAACTTACATTTAATTCCATATTTTCAATAACACCGCTTATTTTTTTGCTTACATTAATATAAATCATATTTTCTTCTTTGAGAATGGTTTATAAAATAAACAACAAAAAGCACCAAAAAGCTTATTATAAGTAATATTGCACTGTATATATGGGCTGAATGATAATCAAGATTTTCCACATAATCATAAATTGCAACACTTGCAACTTCCGTTTTACCCGGAATTGAACCTCCAACCATCAAAACAACTCCAAATTCGCCTATGGTATGTGCGAATGTAATTACAATTGCGGTTAAAAGAGAAGGTTTAATGTTTGGTAAAATTACTTTAAAAAGTGTCATTAATCTACCTTTACCGCTTAAAAAAGAAGCCTCTATTATATTTTTATTAAGTGATTCAAATCCGCTTTGTATCGGCTGTATCATAAAAGGAAAAGAATATATTGCACTTGCTACTACAAGTCCTGGAAATGTAAAAACAAGTTTAACATTAAAAAGTCTATAAAAAAGCCCTCCTAAAAAAGAATCGGGTGATAAAAATACAAGCAGATAAAACCCAAGGACTGACGGAGGCAGTACAATTGGCAAAGCTGTTATTGTTTCTAAAAAAGGTTTTATTTTTGATTTCGTAGATGAAAGAAACCATGCATAAGGAATCCCGACAAAAAGCAAAATAAATGTTACAATAAATGCAAGTTTAAATGATAAAATAAAAGGTGTTACATCAATCATTTAAGACCTCTAAAACTGATATATCACTTGACTTGAAATATAAATATGCATCATTTACAAAATTAATATATTCTTTAAGCATTAAAACTTCTATTTCAAAATTTTTATATAAGCATATAATACTTGCTAAAATTTCACCTTTTATTATTTTTTGAATACTTACTTTAAGTCTGTTTTCATAATCAAATTTTTGTGAACTTAAAAATAACTTAGTAGGTTTAATATAAAGTTTTGCTTTTTCACCAATATCAATAGGAATATTTTTTTGTAAAATCAAAACTTTTGCATCATTAAAAATAAGTAAATTTATATTATCAAGACTTTTTATACCTTTAAGTTCTGAAATTATTATATTCATTGATATCCATATTTTTTAAAAATTTTTTTTGCATCTTTGCTTAATAAAAAATTATAAAATTTTTTAGCACTTTCTTTTTTTGAAATTAATAATACTCCCTGATTTATAGGCGGATATAAAGAAGAATCAATATCTGAATAATAAAATTTACCTAAATTTTTTATTTTATTTGAATAAATAATCGATTTACTTATAACACCCACATCAGCTCCGTTTTTTATATAAGAAAGAACTGCCGGTATAGTTTCTGCATAAACAAGTTTATCTTTAATTTTGTTATATATTTTTGTTTTTTTAAATGCTAAAATAGCACTGTGACCATAAGGTGTAGTATTAGGTTTTGATATTGCAATTGAATCATATTTTGTCAAATTTTTAATATTTACATTTTTGAATTTAAGAGAAATTATACCAAGAGTTCCTTTTGCATAAATTTCAGGAGCTTTAATTCCTATACCTTTATTATATAAATAATTAGGATATTTCATATTAGCTGAAAGAAACAAATCATAAGGGGCACCATTTAAAATTTGAGCAGTTAATTTTCCACTGCTTGAAGTAATAAATTTTACTTTTATGTCAGGATATTTTTTATTAAATATTTTTACAATTTTTGGCATTACATATGTAAGATTTGCAGCAGTTGCAACATAAATTTGTGAAGCAAAAAGAAACAAAGAAGTTAATAAAAAAATAATTATTTTTCTCATTCTCTCCTCCATAAGGTATTCCCGGGCGGAAATATCCTTATGAAGGAGGGTTTCTTTCCAGCCCGGGAGGCTTAATCTTTTCAGACTAAACCCTATCGGCCACAATTCCATAGCTAAGCCTTAGGAAAAGTGGCTCGAAACCCCTTTTTGAAAATTGTATATCAAATTTTTTTGAAAGTCAAATTACTTTTATTTAAGTTTTACACTGACACTTTTTTACACATATAGTGCCTTAATAGTGCCTTGAATCTTAATTATAACTTAAAATAAAGTAATATGAATGTAAAAAGGAGTATTATAATAATGTTAAAATTCCTAAAGGAGTGAATTATGTCAATGAATAGAAGAGATTTTTTAAAAACAACAGCTGCTGTTGCAGCAGCGAGCGCAGCAGGATTATCAATCCCAGAAGATGCAAAAGCAGCATCTAACGAGGCACAAGAAGGCTGGCACTGGGATAAAGCTGTATGTAGATTTTGTGGTACCGGATGCGGAATTATGATTGCTACAAAAGGAAACAAAGTTGTTGCGGTTAAAGGTGACCCTGAAAATCCAGTTAACAGAGGTATTAACTGTATTAAAGGTTATTTTAACGCGAAAATTATGTATGGTGCTGACAGACTTACACAACCACTTTTAAGACTAAACGAAAATGGTGAATTTGATAAACATGCTCCGTTTAGACCTGTAACTTGGAAAAGGGCATTTGATGAAATGGAAAAACAATTCAAAAAATATTACAATAAATATGGACCGACAGCCGTAGGTGTATTTGGTTCAGGACAATATACAATCCAAGAAGGTTACGCAGCATTAAAACTTGTAAAAGCTGGATGGAGAAGTAACAATATAGACCCAAATGCAAGACACTGTATGGCAAGTGCGGTTGTAGGATTTTATCAAACATTCGGTATTGATGAGCCAAGTGGATGTTATGATGACATTGAACTTACTGATACAGTAATTACCTGGGGTGCAAATATGGCTGAAATGCATCCGATTCTATGGTCAAGAGTAAGTGATGCTAAACTAAATAATCCTGATAAATATATGGTAGTAAACCTATCAACTTACAGAAACAGATGTTCAAATCTTGCAGATATGGAAATTATTTTTAGACCAAATACCGACCTTGCTATATGGAATTACATCGCAAGAGAAATAGTTCATAGAAATGCTGTAAATTGGGATTTTGTGAAAAAACATACAGTATTTGCTACAGGATTTCCAGACATCGGTTATGGTATGAGAAATCCAAATAACCCTCATGTAACACCAAAAGAAAAAGACACTGTTGAAAAACAAGTTGCAAAAGTGGTAACAGAAGAAGAAGCTGTTGCACTTAGCCCAATTGGCAAATGGAAAGCCGGTGATGAAATGAAAATGACTCACGCAAATGGTAAAAAACCATTCTGGCATTGGGAAATCAGCTTTGAAGATTTCAAAAAAGGAGTTGAACCTTATACACTTGATTATGTTGCAAAAATCGCAAAAGGTGATAAAAACGAATCTCTTGAAAGTTTCAAAAGAAAACTTAAAAAATTAGCTGACTTATACTGTGATCCAAACAGAAAAATAGTATCTTTCTGGACAATGGGATTCAACCAACACGTAAGAGGAAGCTGGGTTAATGAACAATCATATATGGTTCATTTATTACTTGGTAAACAAGCAGAACCTGGTAATGGAGCGTTTTCTCTAACTGGTCAACCAAGTGCTTGTGGTACAGCAAGAGAAGTTGGAACATTTGCTCACAGACTCCCAGCAGACTTATTAGTAGCAAATCCTAAACACAGAAAAATTGCTGAAAAACTTTGGAAAGTACCACATGGAACAATCAATCCAAAAGTTGGATATCATTTCTTAAAAATGATGAGAGAAATTGAAGACGGAAATGTAAAATGGGTATGGGTTCAAGTAAATAACCCATGGCAAAATACAGCAAATGCAAATCACTGGCTAAAAGCTGCAAGAGAAATGGATAACTTTATAGTTGTTAGTGAATGTTATCCAGGTGTATCTGCAAGAGTAGCTGATCTTATTTTACCAATAGGTATGATTTATGAAAAATGGGGTGCATATGGAAATGCTGAGAGAAGAACACAACATTGGAGACAACAAGTTGTAGCTCCTGGTATTGCAATGCCTGACCTTTGGACAATTGCAGAATTTGCAAAAAGATTTAAATTAAAAGAAGTATGGCATGAATGGAAACTTCCGAATGGAACAGTTCTACCTGATGTATTAGAAGAAGCAAAAGCAATGGGATATAGCCCAGATGATACACTCTTTGATGTTCTATTTAACAGACCTGAATATAGAAAAAATTTCCCATGGCCAGATCCAATTGCAAAAGATGCAGGCGGCAGAATGCATCCAAATACTGAAGCTGAGGGTGATTTCAGAAATGTTGTAGGAAGCGATGGAAAAGTATTTAAAGGATACGGATTCTTTATCCAAAAAGCTTTATGGGAAGAATATAGAAAATTCGGTATTGGTCACGGACATGACTTAGCTGATTTTGATACATATCAAAAAGTTAGAGGTCTAAGATGGCCAGTTGTAAACGGACATGAAACAAAATGGAGATTTAATGTTGATTATGACCCATATGCAAGAAAATATGCTAAACCTGGTGAAAAATTCGCATTTTATGGACCGCTTCTTAAAGCACTTAAAAAAGGTGATTTAAAAGGTCCTAAAACTCATAAAAAATATCCTTTGCCAAATAAAGCAAAAATTTTCTGGAGACCATTTATGGTGCATCCTGAAGATCCTAAATATGACAACAAAGGTTACAATTTCTGGCTATGTACAGGAAGAGTTCTTGAACACTGGCATACAGGTACAATGACAATGAGGGTTCCAGAATTATATAGAGCAATGCCAGAAGCACTTTGTTATATGAATCCAGAAGATGCAAAAGAACTTGGACTTAACAGATTTGATTTAGTTGTAATCGAATCAAGAAGAGGAAAAGTTAAAGCAAGAATTGAAACAAGAGGAAGAAATAAACCTCCAAGAGGACTTGTAATGGTTCCATGGTTTGATGAAAAAATCTTAATTAATAAATGTACACTTGATGCAACTTGTCCATTAAGTAAAGAGACTGATTATAAAAAAGCAGCAGTTAAAATTTATAAAGCCTAAGGAAATAATTTGGATAGAAGGACCTTTCTAAACAATCTGATTCAACTCTCAGCAGCGGCTACCGCTGCTGGTGCCGTTGTTGCAGGTTTTGCAGAAGAAAACAAAGACAAACCATTAACTCTAAGACCTCCGGGAGCTTTACCGGAGAAAGAATTCATTAAAACATGCATAAGATGCGGTTTATGCGTAGAAGCATGTAAAAACAGAGAAAATAAAATGATTGTTAATGGAAAGGAAATTGATACACTTTTTTTAGCGGCACCTGGTGATAACGCACCAGTTGGTACACCATTTTTTATTCCAAGGACAGGACCTTGTTTTATGTGCGATGATATTCCTTGTATGTATGCCTGTCCCACAGGTGCCCTTACACCAAAAGAGTGCCAAAACGACAAAGGTGAAGTGGCAATTGATTATGCAAAAATGGGAGTAGCCGCAATAGATCCGAGCAGTTGTATTGCATTTTGGGGATTACAATGTACAGCATGTTATAGGGCATGTCCTGAACTTGATAAAGCAATTACAATAGAATGGAAACAAAATAAAAGAACAGGCAAACACGCATATAGAATCCCTGTGGTGCATGAAGAATATTGCACTGGATGTGGAATGTGTGAAATGGCATGTGTAACTGAAAAACCGGCTATAAAAATATTTCCAAGAGAAGTATTTCTTGGAAAAGCTGGTGATAGGTATGTCAAAGGATGGGATAAAAAAGATCAGCAAAGAGTTAAAAAAGCAAGTACAAAAACAACCACAAAAACTCCTTGGAGTGAAAAAAATCCACTTCAAAATCTAAATCAGGGAGTAAATTGGAATGAATAAAATATTTAAAAACAGATATCTCATCCTAAGACGTATTACTCAATTTACTATACTTTTTTTGTATTTTGCAGCGAATTACTGGGGTTGGAAAATATTAATTGGAAATTTAAGTTTTTCAAAACTTTTTAACACAATTCCTTTAACAGACCCTTATGCATTTTTACAAATGCTATTTGCTGGAGCAGTATTAAGCTCTGACTTAATCATAGGTCTTGTTGTAGTTATTCTTTTTTATGGAATAATAGGCGGAAGAGCTTATTGCAGCTGGGTATGTCCTGTAAATCTAATTACCGATTTAGCAGCGTGGGTTAGAAGAAAAACACACCATGAAAAAGATAATTTAGTAAGTGCAATGAAAATTAAAAAATTCCGATATGCATTTTTAATTGCAATGCTTTTATTTTCAACAATTATAGGAGCAGCAGCCTATGAATTTATAAATCCTATCGGATTTTTTACAAGAGGTGTTGCTTTCACTCTTGGATTTTCATGGGTATGGCTTTTAGTTATTTTTCTTTTTGATGCATTTGTACTCAAAAATGGTTGGTGCGGACATATATGCCCGGTTGGTGCAACATATGCACTTATAGGCTCAAAAAATATTATAAGGGTATTACATAATAAAGATAATTGTACAAATTGTGGTAACTGTTTTATGGTATGTCCTGAAAATCAGGTTTTAGCACCAGTTATTACTAAAAAAAATGACTTTATACACGGTATAGAATGCACTAATTGCGGAAGGTGTATTGAAGTATGTGAAGACAATGCTTTAAAATTTTCATTAAGAAATTTTATAAAAGGAGAAAAAAATGAAAAAAATAGCTCTAATTAGTGCTGCTGCAGCACTTTTATTATTTACAGGATGTAATCAAAGTGCATCTACAAATAAAGTATCAAATAAAAAAGTAGAAGTTACAGGTATAAGAAAAGCAACTCTTGATAAAGGTTCACAAAATCTTCCAGTTGTAACCTATACTTCCCAAGCACCAATACCTGGAAAAGTTAAACCTTTCCAAAAATCATATGTTACTGCACCTCCTATGATTCCACATAGTATTGCTGGTATGACTCCAATTACTGTTAAAAACAATATGTGTCTAAATTGCCATATGCCTCAAAATGCAAAAGCCCTTGGTGTAACACCTATGCCAAAAGACCATTTTGTTGATAATTTTGAAGGCGGCAAACATGTCCAAAGAGTTGCTGGAAGCAGATATTTCTGTACAACATGCCACGCACCTCAGGCAAATTTAAATCCAGTAGTTGAAAACAAGTTTGAATCAATGAAAGCAAATGCAGGGCTTAAATGATTGATAAACAAAAAAGAAATCTTTTCAGGAGAGCTTCCTCTCCTTTTAAATCTTTTATATATCCTCCGTATTTTGAAAAAAAAGAAGATTTTTTAAAATGTATTGAATGCGAAAATAAAGAATGCATAAATGCTTGTCCTGAAAAAATAATTGAAATTGAAAATGAAATTCCGATAATTAAATTTGGGATAAACGGATGCACTTTTTGCAATGAATGTGCAACCGCTTGTCCCAATCAAGTGCTTGATATAAAATTTAAAAAAGAAAAACTCAATGCAGAATTTATAATAAATCCTAAAAACTGTCTTTCTTGGAATCAAACTATGTGTTTTTCATGTCAAGATATATGTCAAGAAAATGCTATAATATATAAAGGGATGTTTAATCCTGTAATTGATCTGGATAAATGCACTTCGTGCGGATTTTGTATAAGTGTATGTCCTACTTTCGCAATTGATGTTAAAATAATATAAAGGTAATCAAATGAAAAAAATAATTTTAATTCTAATAAGTATAGTATTTTCTTTTGCAATTACTATATTAAAACCATATAAATTTTATAGATACGATTATTATATTTCAAAAATTGCTTTTAATAAAAAATTACTGGTTGTAGGCCTAGAAAACGGAACAATCCTTATTAATAATTTTAAAACAAATAAAAATTTAGACAAAATAATCTTGCCAAAAATTCATGATTTTATGGGAGATTTAATTGCTATGCCAATTTATTCAATAGATATATCTCCTGATGGAAACAATATTTTTATATTAGCACAAGGCGAAGATGCAAAAAGAGAAATGTATATTTATAATTTAAAAAATAAAAAGCTTACACATATTTATGAAACAAAAGATACTCTTATGAAAGCAAGATATATTAATAATAATCATATTTTTATCGCCCTTTTAAGTGATGAAGTAGAACTTTTTAATTTAAAACAAAAAAAATTTCTTTACAGAACACAAGTTGGGAATTATGTTTTCTCAACATATGCAATAAATGAAAATAAAACAAAAGCTGTCATAGGTGATGAAAGTGGCAGTATTAAAATTGTAGATATTAAAACAGGGAAAAAATTAGCAAAAATAGAAGGATTTAACAAAGATAAAACCATTTCACTCGATTTTGTGAAAAACTATATTATAAATGGTAGCAGTGATAAAAGAGTTGCAATATATGATGTTATTAATAAAAATGAAGTTTTAACCTTAACTGCAAATTTTTTACCTTATGCAAGTGCAATAAGTCCTGATTTAAAAACATTTGCAATTCAATTTGATGAAAAAAACAATATAAAAGTATTCGATATGAATAAAAAACCTTTATTTTTACTTAAAGGTCATCAAATGCCTCTTATTGATATGAAATATATCAATAAAAACACTATTATAAGTTATTCACCAAGTGAAATAATAATTTGGAAAATAAAAGGAGAATAAATGAATATATCAAGTATTATAGTTAAAACAAGACCTGAAAATTACGATGCAGTATGGTTAAATCTTAAAGAAAGTGAACTTTGCGAAGTGCATTTTGGTGATAAAGAAAAAGGTGTGATAATTATCACAATAGAAGGTGAATGTGTAGAAGAAGAGATTGAAAAATTAAGACAGATTGAAGAGATGCCTTTTATCATAAGTGCAGATATGCATATGAGTTACTGTGAAGAAGAACTTGATAAAATGATGGAAGACATTGACGCAAATAAAACAATTAAAAAATTAAATGATGAAAAAAAAGCTGAAGAAATAGAATATTTTGGCTCTCTTAAAGGTAAATATTAAAAATTTTTTTCAAAATTCATTTTTGGCACTTTTGAGACACTGAAATTATATAGAATTTTAAAGAGATAGTCTCAAAAGGAGTGAAAATGAAAAAAGCACTAACAGCAGGGCTAAGCGTTGCAGCACTTACAACTGTTGCATTTGCAGCAAACAGCTTAGACTCAAACCCAAATTACAAAAAACTTAAAAACTTTCACCCAAAAGGTGTAAGTAACGACCAATGTTTAATGTGTCACAAAACTATGGATCCTGGAATTGTTGCAGATTGGCAACATTCTAAACATGCAAAAGCTGGTGTAGGTTGTGTTGAATGTCACGTTGTGCCAAAAGACTATCCGACTGCATTCAAAAACCATCCAATGCAAGGTGCTAACTGGACTGTTCAAATTGCAGTATCTTCTGTAACTTGTGCAAAATGTCACGCAAAAGAAGTTACTGAATATCTAAATTCAGGGCACGCAAGAGGTGGTGCTCAATGGCTTGCAGTAAATGGTAGCAAACATGGATATTTAATGAGCAAACTTTCTTATTATTATGAAAGTTTAAAAGGTAAAAATCCATCTTTAAATGGTGTACCTGGTGCTAAAATGGCAAAAGGCATTAGAAAAGACGGTTCTGTATATTATGCAAATCAAAATAATCCAAAAATTGCTGATTTAAATGTAGCTAATATCTGTATCCAATGTCATGGTACTACTGTTAAACTTGATAAAAACGGTGTTCCTGATCCAAGAACATGGCCAAGTGATGGTATTGCTTCACTTTATCCAGATGGTGGTGTTGGAAATTGTTTAGCATGTCACAGCAGACATAAATTCAGCGCAGCTGAAGCAAGAAATCCAGCAAGCTGTGGAAACTGTCACTTAGGACCTGACCATCCAATGAAAGAAATTTTCGAATCAAGTGTTCATGGTCATATCTATGATACAAATGAAAAAGATTATAACTTTGAAACAGGTGCACAAATCCCTGGAAAAACTCTAAGAGCAGCTACATGTTTTACATGTCATATGGCAGCAATTAATGGTCTTAAAGCTACTCACAACGTATCACTAAGACTTAAATGGAACCTATGGGCACCAGATAGTTTCTTAAGAACAGGCGGACATGAAACAGCTGGATGGGCTTTCTGGAAAGGTGGAGGAAAAATAATCGGCGGAAAAACTGTAATTAGAGGTAACGCTAAAGCTGGTAATCCAAATGGACCAGAAGCTGCAAGAGCAGATATGAAAAAAGTTTGTATGACTTGTCACCAAGCAACATTTACAAACAACTATTTCCAAAGAGTAGATGCAGCAGTAACAATCTACAATCAATATAAAGCATTTGCAAACAAAATGATGAAAGATCTTAAATCTAAAGGTCTAATCAAAGCTGATGTGTGGAGCGATCCATTCTTTAAATTATATTACTATCTATGGCATCATGAAGGAAGAAGATTCAGACATGGTGCAGCTATGGGAAGCCCGGATTATGCTCACTGGCATGGTGTTTTCCAAGTTATGCAAGATATCAGAGAAATGAACGATATCTATAACTACAGAATGAAAATGTACAAAAAATATGGAAACGCTAAAAAAGTTCTTGAAAACGAACCACCAATGCCAGTTGTTACTCACGAATAACAAATCTGCCCTTTTGGGCTTTTTCATTTTTTCTTCATATACTAGTGTCAGTCACTATAATTGAATAAATAAAAAAAGGGAAATTATTTTTTCCCATATTTTTTTGCTGCGTCAGCAATATCTTTATCGCTTAAACTTTTAGCGATATTAACCATCATAGGGTTACCTTTGCCTGCTTTAAATTCTTTCATTTTTGCTTCGATTTGTGCTGGTGTTAAAGTGTCAAGTTTTTTTGCCATTCCACCATTATGACACATTGCACAATCTTGATATGCAAATGCCATTACGCCAAGTGCTGCTAATGCTAATAATTTTTTCATTGTTTCTCCTTTTAAAATTTTAAGCTTAATTATATCATATTATGTTCTAAACCTCATAGGAAGAGGAGCAAATTTAATTTTACATTTGTTTTTAAGTATTTTCCCATTTTTATTGATAATTATCTGATAATAACTATCTGCTCCCATTTCATCAGTTGAATGTAAATTTAATATTATTGTATTATCATCAATTTTATAACTATCAATTTTTTCATCCATTCCTAAATCAAAAAATCTAATCCATCCTTTTGTAATATTGCTTACAAACGCATCTTCATTATTTCCTTTAACAGTCCCTATAATAAAAATATCATTTCCATCTTTAAAAACAAAATTTCCATTAATCGGACGGGTTAATTTTATTTTTTTAAATAATTTTCCATTTTTATAGATTTCAATAAAGCTTTGACCATTATTAAAAACATCTATTAATACCAAAATATCATTTTTCGTTATAAACATATCTTTTGGTAATGCATATTTTTTCTTTAAAACATCTTTTTTAACAAGTTTTCCATCTTGATTTAATATTAAAAGCTCAGGAAAATAAGTCTCTTCATTTACTCCTAATACATAAATCTTATTATTCACAATTGCTATTTTTTTAGTATCTAAGAAATAAGGAGTTGAGAACTTTTTAACTTCTTTGTAATTTTTATCCAAAAAAACTATATCAGTACCATTTGGCCCTGGAGTATAAAAAATATAATACTCTCCAAATTTAATAAGATTATTAGTTGTAATATGATATTTTTTCATCAATATTTTATCAGTGTTTACTTCTTTTATTTTCTTGTCAAGATTTGCATTATTACCTGCGCATCCTCCTATTAATAAAACAATACTTATACTTCCTAATATTTTTCTCATTTTAATCCCTTCCATAGATTTTTAAAATTTCTTTTATATCTTTTTTTGATAAACTTTTTGCAATATAACCCATTGTGTTTTTTTGATGTTTAAGCTCTTTCAAACGTTTTTTTATATAACTTTTTTTTAAACTATTTAAATTAATTTCTTTTCTTCCATTATGACATGATAGACAAAAAGTATAGTTTTTTGCCAAAATTAAAACCGGTATTAAAAATATTATTTTTTTCATCTTAATCCTTTATAAAGCATAAAAAATCCTACTAATATAAGTAAAACCCCGCTAACTTTTTCAATTAATCCCATATATTTTTTCATTTTTTCAATTAACTTCAAACTCATTACAGTAAATAACGCCATTAATATAAAAGGAAGAGCAAGGCCAGATGTATATAAAAACATCATAAAGACACTTTTTGCCGGTTCAGTTGCAGCCATCCCGACTATTGTTCCAAATATAGGACCAATACAAGGAGTCCATCCAAGAGCAAATGAAACTCCTAAAAGAAAACTTCCTACATTTTGTAAATTAAGTCTTTTTTCATACTGTAAAAACTTAATTTTAAAAAATCCTCCGATATGAAGCCCAAAAATTATAATAATTATTGCAGCTACAATATTAAAAACTTTATTATGAAAAAAATTACCTATTAAATTTGCCATTGCGGCTCCTAGTAGGATAAATACCAGGGCAAAACCTAAAATAAACATAACTGAATTAATAAAAATTTTTAATTTTTCTTCTTTATTTAAACTCCTCTGCTGTAATTCAGATGCGCTTATACCAGTAATATAAAAAAAATAAATCGGTACAAGAGGAAGTACACAGGGTGAAAGAAAAGATAAAATTCCTGCTATAAAGCTTACAATATAAGGCATTGAATCAAAATAATTAAAAAGAGAATAAACTAAATTATCAAACATTACCTTCCTTTATTTTTTGAGCCAATTCATAAGAATTTTTTATACAGTCATTAAAACTGACTCCCTTATAAGCATTTCCTGTAAGGATTATACCTTCTTTTTTCGCTTCTTCAAAAATCTGACCTATAAGTTTTTGATGTCCCAAAGAATAATTGGGAATCGCTTTTTTATGAAGTTTAAGCCAGGTTATTTTAGGATTTTTAGCACCGGTTATTTTTTCTACATCTTTTTTCGCCAGCTTTATAATCTCTTCTTCATTTAAATCTTTTATTTCAGGATATCTGGCACCTCCAAGCATCACTCTTATTCCATTTCTGTTTGGAAAAATATATTTATCCATTAAAACACCGAGTGTTTTTTCTTTAATAGTAAGAATTCCAAATCCGATCGGTTTAATATCATCATAATCAAATCCTACTATTGCCACAGGATTATAGTCTATTTTTGAGAGAAGATTTGATAATTTATTATATTTTTGTAAAATTTTTGCCGCTTCAAAAGCAGGTGTGGCAATAATTATTTTATCAAAATCTTTAAGCTCACCAATATCTCTTATTTCTTTTTTTATGAATTTTGCATTTGTTTTTTCTTTTAGTTTATTTATAAATTCACTCATTCCATATTCAAATGAATGAAGCTCACCGCTTGGCTGACCGCCTCTTTTTAATTTTATCATACCTTTAAAAAGTGAACCGTATTCGCATTCTATTTTTTTAAGTTTAGGAAAAGCTGCATTCATAGAAGTTTTAGAAGGAGTTGATGCATATATTCCTGCAAGCATCGGTACCATCATTTTTTCAGTAAACTCTTTTCCAAGACGCCTAGTTGCAAATTCTTCAACACTTTCTTCCTTATCACAAACAGGTTTTATAAAAAATTCTTTTAAAATTCTTAATTTTCCCCAAAAACTCATAATATCACTTTTTAAAAAATCAAATGGTTTTACAGGAATTTCGACTATTTTATTATCATAAATAAATCTTTTTTTGCTGTTTTCATTAGCTTTTATTGGTTTAATACCTATCTCCTCACATAATTCCATTGTTTTAGGTGAATTACTTAAAAAGCCGTTAACACCTTCTTCAAAAAGATAACTTTCAATTTTTTGAGTATAAGCTTTCCCACCCCATTTATCTTTTTCAAACACACTTACATCAAAATCGTTTTGTAAATAGAAAGCTAGACTAAGACCGCTTATTCCTCCTCCTATAATGGCTAATTTTTGCATTGTTTTCTCCTATATATTAAAACTATAAGACCTGTTATTATCATAAATGAGCTTAATATCTGTCCCATTGTAAATGGACCTATTATAAATCCAAGCTGAACATCAGGCTGGCGCCAAAATTCGCACAAAAATCTAAAAAATCCATAGGTCACAAGATAAAGACCTATAAGTTCCCCTATACATTTATAAAACTTTTTATAATAAAAATAGATAATTAAAAAACTGACTATACCTTCAAAAAAGGCTTCATAAATTCCTATCGGATGCCTGAATGCCCCCTCGATATATACTCCCCAAGGCACATCTGTAACTCTTCCTACAATCCTTCCGTTTAGAAAATTACCTATTCTTCCAAAAACATAAGCAAGAGGTACGGCAAGCGCTACTACATCCAATATTTTCCAAAAATTAACTTTTTTAAAATAACAAAACAAAATTGTAGCAACGGCAAATCCTATAACCGCTCCATGGTAACTCATACCTGCAATTCCTACAAACTTACCGTTTATAAAAGGATTAAAAGCCTGCCATGGATGAAGAAGATAATATTTTTGATATCCCGGCATATAAAAAAGAACATACCCAAATCTTGCCCCAAGAATTACACCAATTTCAGCCCATATAAAATATTCATCAATTGTTTTTTTATCAAATCCGAGTTTTTCACCAAATTTAACACCCAAATAATACCCGACAATCAATGCAGTAATATACATAAGGGCATACCAGTGGACTTTAAAACCAAAAAAAGAAAAAGCTATAGGATTTATATGAGAGTAAATATGCTGCCAAAATTCAATCAAAATTTTTCCTTTTTAAAAATAAAACTATCATTCCTAATTCCTAATTCCTTTTTCCTCTTCCCTCATCCCTAATTACTTCAGCTATAAGTTCAAGCGGATGTTTAAAAAGTTTATTATCACCTACTTTATCAAGATGTTCTGTTATCTGCATTCTACATGCACTACATTCAGCACTTACATATTCCGCCTCTACTTTTTTTATCATTTCAGCTTTAATAAGCCCTTCTTTTTTAGCTAAATCAAATTTTTCACTTTGAATTGTAATTCCTCCGAATCCACAGCAGATGTTTGGATCTTCCATTTCATTAATGGTATAGTTTTTAGCTATAAGACTTCTTGGCTCTTTTCTTATATTAAATACCTTACCAAAATGACATGCATCGTGATAAGTTATTTTTTTATCGGTTTGTTTAATATTTTCAAGTCTTTTTTCAAGGTCTGTATATTTATAAAGCCATTCAGTGGTTCCAAAAATTTTGGATTTTACTCTTTTGTGCCTATCAAGCCATTCAGGCATATAATGTTTTATATACTCTTCATAATCTTTTTTAAGCATAGCAGTACATGTGGCTTCCGGGACTAAAATGGCATCCACCTCATCTAAAAAACTCTCAAAATATTCTATATTTCTTTTTATAAGTTCCTCAGTTGTTTTAAAATCCCCTGTAAAATATGCAGGTGCCCCACAACATGCCTGTTTTTTTGGAATAAATATATCAATATTCAAAAATTTTAAAATATCAACCAGTGCGTCTCCTACTTCCGTATAATTATAATTTGCAAGACAGCCTATAAAAATAGCAACTTTTTTTTGTGGATTTTCAACTTTAATTCTTTCAGGATATTTTTTTAGAAAACTTTTTTTTCTAAATGCAGGAAGAAGTCTTCCTTTTTTAAGCATTGGAAGATTAAATCTGCTTCTGATTGATTTTTTTTCTTCTTCAATTTTAAATCCGCAAGTCTGAAAATAAAAACCAAGTTTACTAATTATATCATAAGCCCATCTGTGTTTCAGCATAAAGAAAAATGCCCTCTTCCACCATGCTATACCGTATTTTTCAGCAACCTTAGCCCTTGCATTTTCTATCATAAAATCAGTTGGAAGTGAATTTGGACATATTTCAACACACTGATTGCATAAAAAACACGATTCGACTGTATTTTTTAAATTTTTATCAATTTCAATTTCACCCTCATCAACAGCTTTTAAAATATCCAAAAAACCTCTTGGAGATGTTGCTTCATCTGGATTTACTCTATGAATTGTACATCCGGGAATACATTTACCGCATTTAATACATAAATCACTTATTTCGCTGAATTTAAACACCATCGGCCTTTTTTATGTGGAATTTATCAAAATAAAATAAAAATGTAAAGTTAATATAAATTACAATACAACAATAAAAAATAAAAGCATTATTAAACACATAAAACTTAATCTATCTATAAATGATATTTTTAATAATTAATCAATTAATCTTTTTTTAATGTATTAAGTCTTTCTGCCTTACTTCCTATTGAAGTTATCTGAATGCCAAAATTTCCGTCGACTATAACAACTTCACCTTCACCTATTTTTTTGTCTTCAATTAAAATATCAAGAGGTTCACTCGCAAGTTGATCAAGTTCAACCACACTTCCTATATCCATAGATATTACATCTTTTAAAAGCATAATTTTACTTCCGATTCTAACTCTTAGTTGAAGCTTTATATCCATAAGCATTTCAAGATTTTTAACTTCTTCACTTATTACAGAAGAGACTGATGTATTCTCGCTTATATTCTCTTCACCTTGAAAAAGAGATAAAAAAACATCATCAAATAAAACTGCACATACACCCGCTATATCTTTAACCTTACAGTTAAAATTTACAATATATGAATAAATTGAAAAATCTTCTTTTTGTGTGACAAATTCTGCATCTATTATTTCGAATTTAAGATCAGGCATATCCGGCTGAGCTTCAAGAGTAGTACTTAAAGCGCCAAGAATATTTGAAACAATCTCTTTAATTGCATCTAAATCATCCGCATCTATTTCTTCTTTTGTCTCACCTTCACCTCCAAGCATTAAATCACAAACTGCACTTGAAAATGCTGGGGGAAGTAAAAAACACATTCTCCCTTTTGGAGTTACTTTGACCTCAACTTTTACAAAAGGAGGATTTGGCTCGCCTATTTCTTTGGATTGTGACAAAATATTGATTTCTGGTGAAAGCCCTATTAAACCTTCAACTGTCGATTTTATCTCACTTTGCAGTAAATTTATAAAATCATTCACCTTCTTCTCCTGTTATCTGTTCAAGTTTTTGTTTTCTTTTTAGTTCCAAATATTCCAAAATTTCTTTAACTTCATCATGTTCAGTTTTGAGTTTTTCTTTTATTTTAATACATCTTCTATATCTTCTTACACCAAAATCAGCTATAAATTTTTCTCTCCCATCCACTTTTACAACCACTGTATCATTTGCAGGTCTGTCAAGTTTTATTATATCGCCTACTTCAAGCTCCATTACTTCTTTCATATTAAGTTTGGCATACCCAAGTACAGCTTCAAGTTCTATTTTTGCACCCCTAAGCAAGGCTCTTAATTCTTTATTTCTTGATTTTCTACTACTTGTTTCACTAAGCATCAAATCCCTGCTTGCAAGTTTTGGCAACAGAGATTCAATCGAAATAACAGGATAACATATATTCATCATACCGCTTGTCTGACCGATTATTATCTCCATTACAACCATTATTACTATCTCATTTTGTGCAACAATTTGAACTACATTGGGACTTGATTCTTTTGCTTCTATAATAGGATAAACTTCCATAATAGGAGACCAAACATCTTTCATATTTTGTGTAATTACTCTTAAAATCTGATCAAGAAGATTTAATTCAATATCTGTAAATTCCCTATTTGCATCAAAAGGCACACCAGGACCACCTAAAAGCCTGTCAATCATTGGAAATACAATAGAAGGGTTTAATTCAATCACACCTTTTCCATCAAGGGGTTTAAAAGAAAAAACATTAAATGAAGTGGGACTTGGCAAGCTCATAAGAAATTCCCCATATGTCATCTGATCAACTGAGTGAAGCTGAATTTCAACAATACTTCTCATAAGTGAAGATATATCGCTTGCGAGGTTTCTTGCCATTTTATCATGAAGTGCCCTTATACTTCTTAATTGCTCTTTACTTACTCTATTTGGTCTTTTGAAATCATAAAGAGTAATTTGACGCTGTTCTAAAATATCCGGAGTTTTTTCAAGCTCATCCGGAGTTACCTCCTCATCTTCAACAACTTCTAAAAGAGCGTCAATTTCCTCTTGTGATAAAATCTCAGCCATTTAGTTCTTTCCTTATTTTTTTAATTACTTTTTTATGAATTTGAGAAACTCTACTTTCTGTAACTTCAAGTATTTCTGCTATTTCTTTTAATGATAATTCTTCAAAATAATAAAGCTGTATTACCAGCTGTTCTTTTTCTGGCAAAGTTTTAAGAACTTTTTTAACAGACTCCAAAAGTTCTTCTTGTTCTATTTTTTTTTCAATATTTTCAAAATAATTAAGCTGATCTTCAATAGGCATTACACTGTATATCTCATTTGCAGTTCTTGCACTTTTTATCTTTTCAATATCTACATTTAAAATTTCACTCAAATATTCATTACTTGGTTCATAATTATATCTGCATACATAATCCTCTATAATTTTATCAATCTGTTTTACAAGTTTCCTGTCCCCTCTACTTAAAGTATCAAGTTTTCTTAAAAAATCAAGCATTGCCCCATATATACGTTTTTGGGCATAGCCCCAAAAATTATCATTTTGCTTGGGATCATATCTATAAGATAATTTAACAAGTTCTTCATACCCAATTGAGACAAGTTCATTAAAATCGACACTTTCAGGAAGCCTCTCTTTAAGTTTTGCTGCCATTGCCTTTACAGCTGGCATATAATCAGCTGCCAAATTTTTTTTATAAGTTTCAAGCTCCTTTACATAAGGATTACACATTCTTTTTCTTTCTTATGATTTCAAGTTCTTCTTCTTCTATTTTTTTTATAAAATCATAACTTTGAATAATAAAATCTTCACATTTTTCAAGCTCTTTTATCTGCACATCAAGTATTTCATCGACCTGATGTTTATTAAAAAATACAATCTGTTTGATATTTAAATATTTTATAAAAAATGAAACGCTTGCTAATGAAACAACATAAAATAAAGTAGTAATTAAAAATGTGGCAAATAGAAAATCAAAAAAATCAAAATCCTTTAAAATTGAAAATATTATCCCAATAAAAAAACCGCTAACACTTGCAAAATATATAAAATTCTCTCCTCTCATTTTCTACCTTTAAAAACCTGCAAAAATTTTTTTGAAAAAATCTTTAATACCGCTTTTATTTTCAAGCACATTTCGTTCCGAAATTTTGGCAATTTTTTTTGCGATTGAAAACATCTGTTCTGATACAGCCGAATTAGGAAATTCTTTTACAAAAATCTGCCTTTTTATCGATGATGTCGAAATTATTTTATTTTTTTGTATAAATCCAAGCATTTGAAGTCTGAAATCTCTTTTTATATTGTTTTTTGCAACATTAAAAATTGTTTTAAAAACATTTCTTGCCTCTTTTTCATTTGCGACTTCATTTAACAACATATAAATCAAATCTCTTTTTTCACTTATAACTTTTATCATTGCATAAGCATCTGTTATAGCAGCAGGTTCTGGTACAGTTACAACTAACACATCATCAGCCGCATCTAAAAAAACCTGAACTCTTTTATCGATTCCCGCACTTGTGTCGATTATAAAAAAATCATAATCTTTTAAAAAATCAAGCTGAGTAAAAAAACTGTTTAAATTTCTCTCATCTGCATATTTTATAATATCTTCACCGCTTTCACCAGGTATTAAAGTAAAACCGTCTTCAATATCAATAGCCACATCTTTTAATTCACACTCACCTTTTAATACATTAAATATATTTTTTTTAGCATTAACCCTTAAAAGCACATCAAGATTAGCAAGACCGATATCTGCATCAAACAAAGCCACTTTAAATCCAAGTGAATGAAGGGCATAACCGAGATTAGCACTGATTGTAGATTTCCCAACCCCGCCTTTACCGCTTGTAATCGCAACTACCCTTGTGGGAAGTTCTTTTTTTACATCATTTTGAACTAAATCTTTTAGTTTATCGGCCTGCGTTTTCAACTAAGCTCCTTTTCTAAAATACCTTTTAAAAGATATTCTGCATTTGCTTCCATTAAATCATCAGGAACTTCCTGACCAATAGAGTAATAACTGACAGGTTTTTTAGTATCAAGAAGAAGAGAAAAAATATTGCCGTAATTTCTTGTCTCATCTAGTTTTGTAAATATCAGGGTATCAATAGGTAAAATTGAAAAATTATTATAAATATCCGTTAAATCTTCATATTTGGTTATTGCCGAAAGTACGAGATTTATATTAATTTCAGCAAAAGTATTAATTTTTAAAAAACTGCTGAGTTTTTCTATTTTTTCTTTATCGTGTTGAGAACTACCAACAGTATCTATCAAAATATAATCATTATGTCTTAGTGCTTTTAATGCTTCTTCGAAATCACTCGGATCAACAACCGTTTCAATAGGAAGTCTCATCATTTTTGCATAAGTCATAAGCTGTTCAACAGCCCCGATTCTGTATGTATCAAGTGTAATAATTCCGACTTTATGACGTGCACTCAGTTTATAAGCATACCTTGCGGCAAGTTTTGCTATGGTAGTGGTTTTCCCAACACCGGTAGGTCCTACAAACATCATAATTTTTTTATGAGGAGGTTTTATTTCCCTTTCTATTCTTACCGGTATCATTTTTTTAAGCAATGTATGAAAATATCTTTTTATTGCGGTTCTGTTTTTTCTCATTTTAAGAGGCATATATTTAATAGTAAGTCTCATTATCTCATCAAGATGTTTTGAAGCAATACCACTTGCTTTTGCAAGAGCATATATTTCACTAAATTCAGGAGGTAATTCGAGTTCATTTTTATTTGTTATATCCCATACTGTTGCTTGAAGATATTTTAGGGTATCCGCAATTTTTGAAATCTCTTCTTTAAGAGCCATAATTTCGTCATTGTTAACTGGTCTTAAACTATTAGTCACTTTCTTTTCATTTTTAGATAAAGAGCTTATTTCTTTTGCAGCAGTAGAAAGTTTTAAAAGTACTTCATCGTTTTTTTTAGGTTCAATTTTTTTTACATCTTCCTCGACGGCAACAACAATCTCATATAATCCGGGAGAACTGAGGGTTTTCCTTTTTATTTCTTTACTTGAAACAATTACAACATCATCTCCAAGCTCGGTTTTAATTTTATTGAGTGCCTCTGTATATGTGGGTGCCGTAAATGTTTTAAGTTTCAATTTTATCCTTTAAAGCAAGTGGTACCAAAACCGAATCCCTTTGTTTAAAATACGGATGCGGCAATATTAAACCGGGTCTATTGATTTTTATATTGTCATAAATAATTATATCTAAATCCAGAGTCCTTGGAGCGTTTTTGAAACTTCTTTTTCTTCCAAATTTTTTTTCTGTATAAAGCAAAAACCTCAAAAGCTCATAAGGAGAAAAATTTGTATAAATAACCAAAATCGTATTATAAAAATAAGGCTGATTTAAATAACCAAAAGGAGGATTTTTATAAATTACCGATGTTTGTACAATATCTATTTTTGGATGTGAATTTAAAAAAGCATACAATTTTTTAAATCTTCTTGTACACTCTCCTAAATTACAGCCCACTCCTATTAAAGCCTTGTGTCTTTTCATTGATTTTTTTATTTTTGCAGGGAAAAAAACGGAAGAAAAAATTTCTTTATCATCTATTTTTATTTTTCTAAAACCTCTTTTTAATTGTAACTTTCCCATTTATTTCGGCATTCCTTTTCCTGTTATGTATCCATAAATTCTTCTTGTAATTCTTTTTAATATTGGAGTAAAATCTTTTTTTTCTATTGCTCTTTTTACTGCATTAAAATCACCCAAATATTTAGCCGTTTTATACAAAATTGTACGTATTTTACTTATACTCATAATATTTCCGCCTCCCCATTATAATTTATAGCAATCATATCTTCAATCCTGATACCGAATTTTCCAGGAATATAAATACCTGGCTCAATTGTAAAAACCATTCCTTCTTTAAGTCTTATTTCATTTCTTGAATTTATAAAAGGCCATTCATGTATATCAAGACCGACTCCATGCCCAAGAGAATGAACAAAATATTTTCCATATCCCGCTTTTTCTATAATATTTCTTGCAATTTTATCAAGCTCTTTTGCTTTTATTCCTACTTTTACAGCTTTTATAGCTTCTTCCTGGGCTTTTAAAACAACATCATATACTTTTTGTATTTCACGGGAAAATTTCTGATTTTTTGACATTGATATATTATTGCCTACATAAATGGTTCTTGTCCTGTCTGAACAGTATCTTTGATACTTAATACCAGCATCAAGCAAAAGCAAATCACCTTTTTTGAGTTTTTTTTCTGTCACAACCGCATGGGGTTTAGCAGCATTTTCATTTATTGCAACAATTGGTTCAAAACTAAGCTCCCTTCTACCTCTTTTTGTCAGCTTTTCTTTAAATCTAAAACTAAGCTCAAATTCATCAATCCCTTCTTCAATTACTTTTGCAAACTCATCAAAAGCTTTTGCACCTTCTTTTACCGCTTCTTTTATAATTTCAAGCTCTTTTGGTGTTTTTATCATTCTTTTTTTAAAAGAAAAATTCTCTTCATTTTGAAGCGTTACAACTTTTTGAAGTTGTGTGTATGATTTATAACTCCAGTTATTCGGATCTATTTTAAGTTTTTTGACCTTATGTTTTAATATAAGCTCTTTTGCTTTTTTTATTAAATCTTTTGCCTCAACAACTTCTGCATCTGCATTTTCTTTTGCGTCAAGGGTATAGCGTCCGTCTGTAATGACATATTTATACCCTTCAATAGCTAAAAAAAGAGCATTGTCACTGCTCCATCCGCACTCATAATAAATTTCATTTTCTTTATTTAAAATGTAATTCATTGTCTGTTTTGCCCCTGCTGTGCCTGTGCCATTTTAATCTGATTTAAAATCTCCATCATTGAAATAAGTCCTAAATGATAACTAAGAGGTCCAAAACCTGTAATAGTCCCAGCTACAACATCGCTTATCATTGATTTATGTCTAAACTCTTCCCTTGCAGCAACATTGCTCATATGTACCTCAACCACAGGTTTTTTAATAGCAGTTATAGCATCTCTTAT
>JALTBU010000057.1 GCA_027008345.1 Nautiliaceae bacterium
AATACAATAGAGATATAAAAGAAGCTGGAATAAATAGAAGCCACGATTTTAGAGTTACTTATGCAAAAGACTTATTGCAACATAAATTAGAACAGGGGAAAGAGTATAAAATAGCTTTAAAAGAAGTTAGCCAAGAAATTAATCATCACCGCCCTGAGATGACGGAGTATTACCTTGCAAGAGCTTAGATAGCCGAGCAGTTTATTTCGTGCATCAGAAGCAAAATATCAAGGAAAAAATTTTTCCATTAGATGAAAAATTGATATTTTTTTTGAAAATTTTAAAAATTTCTCTAAGTAGTGTCTTATATATATCTTGTAATATGTAATATGTAGGGGGGCGAAAACCCCGAAATTTAGGGATTTTAAGAGTTTAAAAAGAACATTTTCAGGGTTAAAAAGAACATTTTCAGGGTTAAAAAGAACATTTTCAGGGTCTGAAAAAGAACATTTTCAGGGTTAAAAAGAACATTATAAAAGATATTTTCTTTTTATTAGTTCTTTTTATGCTATAATTACATAAAAAAGGCTTTAAATGGCAAAACTCATTCAAGTTAATGGAGACTTGGAAGTAAAAAAAGCTGATGTAGTAGTTAGGGCAAGATATAAATTAAATCCTTTAAGCTTAAAATTTATCACTGCTTTAATTGCTGGTCTTAAAAGAAGCGATGATATTAATGAGGAATATGTATTTAAGGTAAAAGACTTCCAAGAGCTTACAAAATTAAAAAGAAAAGATTTGTATTGGGCTGTAAAAGAGGCTTTAAAAGAATTATTAGAAAAGCCTTTATATATTCCAAAAGGCAAAGATGAAAACGATAATAGCTTTTTAATGCTTAATTGGGTAGCAAGTGCAGAATATAAAGAAGGAGAGGGAATAGTAGAGTTTGAAATAAGCAATAAATTAAGACCTTATCTTTTAGAAGCAAAAGAAAAATTTTTAAAGTATAAGTTAGAAAATATCTTATCTTTAAGAAGTAGTTACTCAATTAGAATGTATGAAATATTAAAGGATTGGCTTGAAATGTATAGTCGATACGGAAATAAAGCTGAAAAAATAATACTAGTAGATGAATTAAGACAAATGCTTGAAATTCCCAAAAGTTATCAATATGGTAATTCAAGTGGAATAAAAAAAAGAATACTTGAAAAAGCCAAATCCGAACTTGAAAAAAACACCGACATTTTATTTGACTACGAGGAAATAAAAACAGGGCGTAAAGTTACGCACCTGCATTTTTTTATTAAAGAAAACCCGAAAAACGCACAGATTGAAAACAGAATACAAGAGAATTATTTTAGTAATCGTAAAGCATTTGTAGCTTTACTTAGACAAAATTATAGCGGAAATAAAAAATTTTTTGGCTTCAAAAGGATAGATGAAATTGATTATTGGCTGGGACTTGATAATAACGGGTTAGTTTATGGCTGGAATGAAAAAAAAGGAATTAAAGACTTTAATGCAATAGAGAGTGCTACATTATACGACACTTGGCTAAAAATAGCACAGAATAGCACTTTATATCAAGAGCTTGTAAGTGAAGGAGCTTGTTTAAAAACCATTGCAGAAAACAATAAAGAGTTTTGGCTTGAATTAAGAGAGGATATAATTAGGCTTAAAGAAGAAGGGATAATATAATGGGTAAGAAAGAGAAACTACAAAAGGAATTAGATTTAATTTTAGATAAATTAAGATTTTGGAGATATGTTTTATTTGCAATAGTTTCAGGAGTTATTGGAGTATTGTTTGGATTATCTCAACATAAAATCCATCTTAATTGGGGAATTATATTTCTTTTATTTTTAGGTTTTATTGGAGTTATACTTTCAATAAAAAGAATTGGAGATTTAACAAGCATTTATGATGAAAATTTAAAACTTTTAGAAAAGGAAGATTAATGGAACTTTTAGCTTATAGTTTAGGATTTGCAACTATTATTGCATTTTTGTATTTTATGTGGATAGACACCAAACACAAACCACACCACGAAAAATAGTTCAAACAAGCAAAAGAAGAGGGCTTAATATGAATATCGGCGTAATAGCAACAACAATTCTTTTAATAGCGACAATCGGGTTATATATTTACGCAATTAAACACAAACCACACCACGAAAAATAGCTCAATGCAAGTGAGCCACATACGCAGTGGCAGGTCAAATCCCCACTACTACGGGGATTTGGAGTATTACCTTTTTTTCAAAACAATATGATAATTTTAAGAAAACAACGATACGGCGGGCAATTTAAAATACGCAAAACTATTTTAAGCGGTGCGGAGCTTGCAAGGAGTTACAACAGGGCAAGAGAGTTGCTTAACTTCTCCGCACCGCCCACGACGCCTTGTGCGTCGTGTCGATACTCCACAGACTTAATCTTTCCCCCAAAATATGCTATAATAACAATACTTTCACGCTTTATGCGTGTGTCCCTACCGCAAGGGTAGGGTTAAGTGTAGGAGAATAACAGGCGACGCACGCCTGCTCCCGCACGGCAGGAAAGACCTGTCGAAGTAAGTGCGTTTAGTAGGCTCTCCCGCTCGGGAGAGCGTTAGTAGATGCCTCGGGGTTGCCCGAGAAGGCTGTCCTTGATTTTTTAAAAAAAATCAAGGCAGTAAAAAGGGGTGAAGTATGCCCTGATTTTACCCCCGAGGCGGGGTTGAGAGAAGTTAGAAACTACTTTAAAACTACATTTTAAATCAATTTGAAAAGAGTTGTTAAGTTTAGAAAGGAGTTAGAAGTCG
>JALTBU010000058.1 GCA_027008345.1 Nautiliaceae bacterium
ATTAATCCTACATTTGTGACAGAGTTTCCTATTGATATTTCACCTCTTGCAAGAAGAAGTGATGAAAATCCGGAATTTGCCGAAAGATTTGAACTTTTTATTGCAGGAAGAGAAATTGCAAACGGCTTTAATGAACTTAACGATCCTCTTGATCAGTATGAGAGATTCAAAGCCCAGCTTGAAGCTAAGGCTAAAGGTGATGAAGAAGGAATGGATATGGATTATGACTATATTCGTGCACTTCAATACGGTATGCCGCCAACAGCAGGTGAAGGTATAGGAATTGACAGGCTTGTGATGCTTCTTACAAATTCACATTCAATTAAAGATGTGATTTTATTCCCGACAATGAAACCAAGAAAAGAAAATAAAGACGAAGACAATATATAATAAAGGAGATAAAAAATGAGTTTACTTAAAAATTATGACGCAGATGTTTATTCTATTTTAGAAAAAGAACTTGAAAGACAAACAGACCATCTTGAAATGATAGCAAGTGAAAACTTTACTCTTCCAGAAGTTATGGAAGCTATGGGTAGTGTTTTTACAAATAAATACGCAGAAGGTTATCCTAATAAAAGATATTACGGTGGATGTGAATATGCTGATATGATAGAACAGCTTGCAATTGACAGGGCAAAAGCACTATTTGGATGTGAGTACGCAAATGTTCAGCCGCATTCTGGTTCTCAGGCAAACGGAGCTGTTTATGTAGCTCTTATGAAACCATATGAAAAATTACTCGGAATGGATTTAAGTAACGGAGGGCATTTAACACACGGTGCAAAAGTTAACTTTTCAGGTAAACATTACAGAAGTTTTTCTTATGGAATTGATGAAAAAACAGGAAGAATTGATTACGACAGAGTAAGAGATATTGCAAAAATAGTTAAACCTCAAATGATAGTTTGCGGTGCAAGTGCATATCCAAGAGAAATTGATTTTGCAAAATTTAGAGAAATTGCAGATGAAGTAGGTGCAATTTTAATGGCTGATGTTGCTCATATTGCAGGTCTTGTTGTTGCAGGTGAACATCCAAATCCTTTCCCTCATTGTGATGTAGTTACAACTACAACTCATAAAACTTTAAGAGGTCCAAGAGGAGGACTAATTCTAACAAACAATGAAGAATATGCTAAAAAAATAAATTCTGCAATATTCCCTGGAATTCAAGGAGGACCACTTGTACATGTAATAGCTGCAAAAGCAGTCGGATTTAAAATGAATTTAGACAGTTCATGGAAAGAATATGCAAAACAAGTTAAGAAAAACGCAAGAGTTTTAGCTGACGTACTGCTTGAAAGAGGTTATGATTTAGTAAGCGGTGGAACTGATAACCATTTGGTACTTGTAAGTTTTCTTGATAAAGAATTCAGCGGAAAAGAAGCAGAAGAAGCTCTTGGAAGAGCTGGAATTACAGTAAATAAAAATACTGTTCCGGGTGAAAAAAGAAGTCCATTTGTAACAAGCGGTATTAGAATAGGAAGTCCGGCTCTTACTGCAAGAGGAATGAAAGAAGATGAATTTAGATTTATAGCAACAAAAATAGCAGACGTTCTTGATGATATTTATAATCTTGAACTTCAAGAAAAAGTTGCAAAAGAACTTAAAGATTTGGCAAGTAAATTTGTAATTTACGACAGACCAACATATTAATTTTTTCCCTTTGTGGGATATAAAGGTGTAAAAATGGCTTATAATGTAGAAATTTCAATGATTAAGATGAATAGAAATTATTATTTTGAATACAAAGGTACAATTGTTAGAAAAATTGTTTATAAAGGTAGAACTTTTTTTGACAAATATGAAAAAATCGATAAACCTCTTACCTTACAGGTTATGAATGAACATATAGAAAGAAAAAAAATAATTGCTCACGATCTTATTAACAGACAGAGAAATATTGTTGAAAATATTGTAATTGACTATAATGGAATGGATCCTGAAAAGTTTTGGAACAGAGCAAGTTTACTTCTAAGAGAGGAAGGATTTTTAAACTTTACAGCCTATAATTCAAAAACACCCGGGCATTTACATCTTTATATCCACAAAGGGCATACACAGTTAAATGAAGCTATTCAACTTGGCAAAAAAATTTCAGCGAAACTTGCCACTAAACTTCCTAAGCAATGGAGAGTGTTTCCCACAGATGAACTTCCCCCTGAATTTAACATATTAAATTTACCATATGGTTTATATAAAAAAGAAAGAGGCGCTTCTTGGGCGCGGCATATGTAAAGGAGAAACAATGGAAAATAAAGAAGATTTATTGAATTTGGATAATAACAAAAAAAATCCTAAAAAATTTTTAATTTACGGTGCTGCTGCTTTTTTGGTATTTGTGATAGGTGTTATTATTTTTGCAGTAGCGGGAGGAGGATCTTCTGAAAATAATACTGTTATACCTCCTCAGGTAAAAGAGGAACCTTTATTTAAAGAAATACCTATTGAAAACAATAGTACCAATCAAGCCAATAAAATAAATACACAAACAAATGAGAATGATATTGAAAAAAATGTTAATAATGTAAAAAATACAGGACAAAAACAAGAAAATAATGTCAATAATGAAAATAAACAAAATCAAGACACACAAATTGCCAAAAACACTCAACAACGTACAAAAAAATCACAACAAGAAAGTTCAAACATTCAAAAAAAAGTAGTAAATGAAAACAAACCTGAACTAAAAAAACACATTGCAAAAAAAACTCCCGTAAAAAGAGTTTTTGCAAGAAACGGAAAATATTATATTCAGGTTGCCGCACTTATGAAATATGCAAAACCTAATAAAAGATTTTTAGCACTAATAAAAAAATATGGGTATAATTATAAAATATACCCTGTTATCGTAAGAAAAGAGGGTAAAAAAGTAAAAATAAACAAACTTCTAATAGGACCTTTCACTTCAAAAAAAGAAGCTAAAAAAGAACTTGTAAAAGTAAAAAAATATATAACACAGAATGCATTTATTTTTAAGGTAAAATGATGGTGTTTGATAAGTTTTTAGTTGATGAACTCTCTGTTATAGGAATTTATAACCAATTAAAAGATTTATTTAATAATGAAAGAATATTTCTTTTTGAAAGTGTTATTAATAATACAGATGGAAATTATTCATTTATAGTAATAGGTGAGAGGGAAAGAATCAAATATAAAGATTATAAAACATATTATTTTAACGGAGAAAAAGAAGAAGTTTTAAATACTGACCCGTTTTCTTTTATGAAAGAATATTATAAAAAAATTGACCGGGAAAAGTATAGAAAACTTACAAAAGATTTAAATATAGGATTTGTTGATGGTTTTATAGGTTATATCGGATATGATATGGTAAAAATTTTTGAACCGGTTTTAAAACCTGTAATGGATAATCTTAAAGATGAAACAGATATACCTGATTTTTATATGATTAGACCAAAAATTGTAGTTGGATATTCACATAAATCTTCGGAACTTACTGTAATTATAAACGATGAAAATTACGAAAATTATCTTCCTGATATAAAAAATAAAATAACTTCAACATATAAACATCAACCATTAAAACCTGTAAAAATAAAAAAAGGACCAGAATTTGTTTTTAGTAAAGAAAAATTTTTTGATATGGTAACAAAAGCAAAAGAAAATATAAAAGCTGGGGATATTTTTCAAATAGTACTTTCAAACAGACTTAAAGTAAAAGCCGATATTGACAGACTTTCATTTTATAGAAAACTTAGAAGTAAAAATCCTTCTCCATATTTATATTATCTTGATATAGACGAATTTGCTATTATTGGAAGTTCGCCGGAAGTTATGGTAAGACTGACTGATGGTGCGATATTGCTTAGACCAATTGCCGGAACAAGAAAAAGAGGTGAAAACCTTATAAAAGATATAGAACTTGAAAAAGAGATGATAAGTGATCCAAAAGAAGTGGCTGAACATATTATGCTTGTAGACCTTGGGAGAAATGACGTCGGGAGAGTCAGTAAAGCCGGCAGTGTAAAAGTAGAAGAGCTGATGAGAGTTGAGAGATATTCGCATGTAATGCATATGGTAAGTGATGTTGTGGGTGAGCTTGATGAAAAATATGATATGTTTGATTTGTTTAAGGCTACTTTTACAGCTGGTACTATGACTGGGGCTCCGAAAATAAAAGCAATGGAGCTTATAGCTAAGTATGAAGGTTTAAAAAGAGGATATTATGCCGGAAGCATTGGATATTTTGGGTTTGATGGAAATATGGACAGTGCAATAACTATAAGAACTGCACTAATTAAAAATGATGAAATTATTTTCCAAGCAGGTGCCGGAGTAGTGGCTGATTCAAAACCTGAACTTGAATATAAAGAAGTCAATAATAAATTAGGAGCACTTGTTTCTACATTAAAGGAACTTGAAAATGGGGGTAATTAAAAATTTTATTAATAATAAATTATTAATAAAACCTCAGGGTTTTTTAGATGCGAATGCGGCATCAGAATTAATAACTCCGTTTGATATAGATAAAATTAAAAAAAGAAATATTAAATATGTAAGTATTGATTTTTCCAAAATTATCAGTGCAAATATGAACGCTTTGAGATTTTTAAATGATGTTCTTGAAAATCTTTTTAAAAAAGAAAATGTTGAGAGTTGTATTTTTAATCCCAATAAAAATATTTTTCAAATGGTTAGTAATCTTGAAGACTTATATTTTAATATTTTCGAAAATGGACATATTGAAAAAATTTTTTTTGATGAGGAATATTTAGAGGAAAAAACAATTTATATATGTTGTATAAAAGATGAGCAAAATAAAAATATGCTTATATATTACCTTCTAAAAAGGGGATATACTCCTAAAACTGCCAACAGTGAAGAAGAAATCAATGAAGATGCTGTTGTAATTAAAAATTCTATAATTTTGAAAGTTTCAAATAGAATAGGAGCTGTTGTTAAAAATTCAATTGTATATTTTTTCTTTGATGGATTTTTAGATGCAAATTTATCTAATATGTTTGATATAGAGTATTTTAGGAGAAATCTTTTAATAGGATTTAAAATTTTTATTTTTGATATGAATTCTGTCAAAGGATTAAATATTCATGCTGTCAGGTTTTTAAAGACATTAGGAGTAGAAGCCGCTGAATATGGAGCACTTTTGGCAATTGTAGGTTTGAATAAAAAAAATGTTCAGGAAAATCTGATACAGGAACTGTTGGATATGGGATATCTTTTTTTTGCAAATGAGGAAGAGCTTTTTAATTCAAAAGAATATGAAGAAGTTATAAATTCTAATGATGTTATTTATAAAAAAAGTAAAAAAATAACAAAAGATTTTGTAAAACTTCTTCCTTATTTTGTTAATTCAACTATTTCCACCGTTCAGCTTATGACCGGTGTCGAAGCAAGAAAAGAGGCCCCTAAAATTACAGAAGTGACGATAGATACTAATAAGAAATATGTTGCAAGTTCTATTGGATTTTACGGAGATATGGATGGTATGATGATTTTGATTTTGAGTGAAAATCTAACTAAACGGATATCTAAAATACTTATTGGTGAAGAATATAAAACCAAAGAAGAATTAAATGACCTAGTAAGTGAATTTGCAAATATAATAGTCGGTACTGTTAAAAGAGAAATTCAAAAACATGATTTAAGAATAAATATCACTCTTCCTAAGGTTTTTGATGAAATTGAAAATTTAAAAAATATAGTAATAAATAGAAAAGGCGTTGAAGTTAAATTTTATTTTGAAAATGAAGAATTTTATTTTTATTTAGTAAGGTAGAAAAATGATTTTTACAATTTTTGGAAATCCTGTGGAGCATTCAAAATCACCTCTTATGCATAATTATTATTTCAAAAAGACAAATTTAAAGCACTGTTATGCAAGGTATCTTTTAGAAAATGGAAACGAAATAATAGATAAATTTAAAGAGCTTAAAATAAGCGGTGCCAATGTTACTGTCCCTCACAAAGAATGGGCTTTTAAATTGGCTGATGAAGTAAGGGGTGTTGCAAAAGATATGGGAGCTGTAAATACTCTTATACTAGAAGAAGGAAAAGTAGTCGGTTATAATACCGATGGTCCAGGTTTTATGGAGGTAATAAGAGAATTTGATTATAAAAAACCTTTAATTATAGGAGCAGGGGGTACTGCAAGGGCTATATCATATCTTTTAAAAGCCGATATCGTAAACAGAAGTGAAAAAAG
Source organism: Nautiliaceae bacterium (assembly GCA_027008345.1). Taxonomy (GTDB): domain Bacteria; phylum Campylobacterota; class Campylobacteria; order Campylobacterales; family Nautiliaceae; genus JALTBU01. Next base: position 6,188 of record JALTBU010000058.1, read on the forward strand.
ACTTGAGTTTTTTAGAGAAAAAGGATTCAATGTATATACATGGGACAATTTTGAATTTAAAAATTATGATCTTATAATAAATACAACATCAGCAGGGTTAAAAGATGAAAATCTCCCAATGCCAAAAGAGATGCTTGAAAAAGTTTTTAAAAATGCAAAATATGCAGTAGATGTGGTATATGGTAAAAAAACGCCTTTTATAAAATTGGCGCAAAAGTATAATCTTAAAACAAGAGACGGGCTTTATCTTCTTGTATACCAGGGGATTTTAGCTATGGAACTTTTTTTAGGGGAAAAAATTGATAAAAAGGAAGCTGAAAAAATATATTTTGATATCCTAAAAGATTAAGGCTTTTCTTCGTTTAAGATTTCCATTTTTGCACCTAAATTCTTAAATTTTTCTACAAAATTTTCATATCCTCTAAAAAGATGATAGATTCTATGAACATTTGTCTCACCTTTTGCAATAAGACCTGCTAAAACAAGAGCAGAGCTTGCTCTTAGGTCTGTTGCCATAACATCTGCGCCAATAAGTTTGCTTGGCCCTATAATAGTAGCTACTTTACCGTTTATAGAAATGTTTGCTCCAAGTCTATTTAGTTCAGGTACGTGCATAAATCTGTTTTCAAAAAGTCTTTCTTCTATTACACTCATTCCGTTTGCTTGTGTTGCAATAGCCATAAATTGAGCTTGCATATCAGTAGGAAATCCAGGATATTCAGTTGTAACAATTTTAACAGGAGCTATTTTTTTTGCAGGCAAAATGGTTAAATTTCTTTCATTTTCTTCAAAATCAAACCCCATTTCTTTGAATTTTACTAATATTCCTTCAAGATGTTCGGGTATTACATTATTAAGAGTTATTCTACTATTTGTTATTGCAGCTGCGGCAAGATATGTACCTGCCTCAATACGATCAGGAATAATTTCAGTGGTTTTAAATTCCAAAAGTTCACCATCTGTTCCATAAATAATTATTTCATCACTTCCAATTCCTTTAATATCAACCCCTGCATCTTTTAAAATTTCGCAAAGTTGAGTGACTTCTGGTTCTTTTGCTGCATTTATAATTCTTGTTTTTCCTTTTGCAAGACTTGCGGCCATAATTATGTTTTCTGTACCAGTTACTGTAATTTTGTCAAAAATTATATCGGTACCTTTTAATTTGCCTTTTGCATTAATATAACCTTGTTCGATGGAAATATCTGCTCCCATAAGTTTTAGTGCTTTAAGATGTAAATCAACAGGTCTTGCCCCTATTGCACAACCTCCAGGAAGTGATACTTTGCAGTGACCAAATCTTGCAAGAAGAGGTCCTAAAACTAAAATAGAAGCCCTCATTGTTTTTACTATTTCATAAACTGCTGTTGTATTGTTAATATCTGACGTGTCGATTTTTAAATTATGATTTTCAAATTTAAATTCTGCTCCTAAATTTTTAAGAAGTTTAAGCAGTGTTTTAACGTCAGCAACTTCGGGTACATTTATAAAATTAACTTCACTTTTTGAAAGGATTGAAGATGCAATAATTGGAAGTGCTGCATTTTTGGCACCGCTTATTGTTACGGTTCCTTTTAATTTCGGTGAATAATTAATTTTAAGATATTTATACATCAAAACTCCTGAGAAGTTGTATTTCTTCTGCCCATATTTCAGGTTCTATGGTTTCTAAAACAAGAGGAATGTTGTCTATTCTTTTATCCTGCATGATGTATTTGAATGCATCAATTCCTATTTCGCCTTTTCCAAGAGAATGATGTCTATCAACACGGCTTGCAAATTTGGCTTTCGAATCGTTTATATGCATTCCTTTTAAGTATTTAAATCCCACGGTTTTATCAAATTTATTCATAGTTTCTTCATATGCCTCTTTTGTGCGTATATCATACCCTGCGGCAAATATATGTGCTGTGTCTATACAAACACCGATTCTTTCTTTATCGGTTACTTTATCAATAATATATGCGAGATGCTCGAATTTGTAACCAAGATTACTTCCCTGTCCTGCTGTTGTTTCTATTACAAATATACATGAATCAGTTTCTTTTATAGCTTTATTTATACTTTCACTTATTAAATCAAGACATTCTTCTTCAGTTATTTTTTTAAGATGACTGCCAGGATGAAAATTGAGATATTTTAATCCGAGTGCCTCAACTCTCTTTGCCTCATCAATAAATGAATTTAGTGATTTTTCCCTTTTTTCTTCTTCGGGATGACCTAAATTTATAAGATAACTGTCGTGAGGTAATACCGCATCTGCACTGAAACCGTGTTCTTGCATATATTCTTTGAATTTATTTATGTTTTTTTCACTTAGAGGTTTTGCAAACCACTGTCTTTGGTTTTTTGTAAAAAGTGCAAATCCATTCGCACCGATTTCTACTGCATTTTTTACAGCATTTTCTACACCTCCTGCGGCGCTTACATGTGCTCCGATATATTTCAAAATAACTCCTTTTTTATATTTATACTATTTTAGGCCATTTAAGTTTGCCGCCCGGGTTTGAAACCATATGAATGTGAAGATGAAATACCTCCTGTCCTGCATTTTTTCCATTGTTTGTAATAAGTCTATAATCTGTAATGCCAAGTTTTTTGGCAGTTTCTTTTATAAACTTAACCATTTCAGGAAACAATTCTTCAGGAGTTTCGTCAAATTTTTCATAGTGAGTTTTTGGAATTATTAGAACATGTACGGGTGCAATTGGATTTATGTCATAAAAAGCCAAGAATTTGTCATTTTCATTTACTTTATTGCTTGGAATTTCACCTTTAACAATTTTACAAAAGATACAATCCATTTTATTTCCTTTTTTGAAGAAATTATATCAAAAAGAGTGTTAATGGGTAGATGGGTAAATGAGTGAATGGGT
>JALTBU010000059.1 GCA_027008345.1 Nautiliaceae bacterium
AATGAAGCACTTGAACTTAGAGATGGTGATAAAAGATTTGGTGGAAAAGGTGTACTTAAAGCTTGTGAAAATGTAAATGCTGTAATAGCTAATGAACTAATAGGTATGTCTCCATTTGATCAAGCTGAAATTGATAATATTATGCTTGAACTTGACGGGACTGAAAACAAATCAAAACTTGGTGCAAATGCAATTCTTGGCGTAAGTATGGCTGTGGCAAGAGCTGCTGCAAATTCTCTTAATTTACCGCTTTTTAGATATCTTGGAGGAAGCAATGCTTTAACTATGCCAACTCCTATGTTAAATATTATAAATGGCGGTGCACATGCTGATAATGATGTGGATTTACAAGAATATATGATTGTTCCAAATGGATTTGATAGTTTTGAAGTGGCTTTAAGAGCAAGTAGTGAAATTTATCATACTCTTAAAAAACTTCTTGAAAAAGACGGGCATCCTACTGCTCTTGGAGATGAGGGAGGATTTGCACCAAACTTTAAAAACAATGAAGAGCCAATTGAATATATTTTAAGAGCAATTGAAGAAGCAGGATATATTCCAGGGAAAGAAGTAAATATTGCTCTTGATGCAGCAAGCAGTGAATTTTATAAAGATGGGAAATATGTTTTAGCAGGAGAAGGGAAAGAACTTTCAAAAGAAGAGATGGTTGATTTTTATGCAAACTTAGTTGAGAAATATCCAATTGTTTCACTTGAAGATGGAATGGCAGAAGAAGATTGGGATGGTTGGAAAATTTTAACTGAAAAATTAGGAAATAAAATTCAGCTTGTTGGGGATGATATTTTTGTTACAAATAAAAAACTTCTTCAAAAAGGAATTGAACTTGGCGTAGCAAATTCAATTCTTATCAAACTAAATCAAATAGGAACTGTTACTGAGACAATGCAAACAGTTAGACTTGCACAAAGAAATAATTATAGATGTGTAGTGAGCCATAGAAGTGGTGAGAGTGAAGATGCTTTTATTGCTGATTTTGCAGTAGCACTTAATACAGGTCAAATCAAAACAGGAGCACCTGCAAGAGGTGAAAGAACAGCTAAATACAATAGACTTCTTCAAATAGAAAGAAGTATTTTCGGAAGTGAATATATTGGAAAAGAACTTTTTTAATCCAAAAGCTTTTTGCTTTTGGAAAGTTTAAAAATGATAGATTATGACAGCTTAATAAAAAAACCTAAGATAGATTTAAAAATCATACTTATAATAATTGTCGCAATTGTTTTAGGTTTTTATATTATAGATTTGATGTTTGGAAAACGTTCTTTTTCAAGAATGATCGATTTAAATAATAATCTTGAAGTTTTAAACAAAAGGGTTGATAATTTAAAACAGGAAAACACCAGATTGCAAAAAGAGTATTTTGAATTAAAAGAACTTGAAGGAAATTGATTTAAATGAAAATTTATAAACATCTTTTTTTGTTTTTTATACCTTTGATGATGTTTGCAAGAATTAATCCGTTTGAACCTGTGGTTACACCTGAAAATATTAAAATAAAAAAACCGAAATACTTTCATCAGATAAAAGTTTATCTTCCAAACGATGCAAGAATACTTAAAAAAATAGTTTTTGTATATCAGACACTTGACAGTGATATCAAACAAAAAGAAGTTAGTATTAATAAAGCCGTTGATTTTCACTCTCCTATAATAATTACTCACATAAAAAAAGAATTTCCCCTCAAAGTATTATCGTTTCCAACATTTAAATTATATATTAAAAATAAAAAATTATTTTTTGCTACAAAAGATAAACTTTTAAGAGTATTTTTTCTTGCAACACCTTTTAGGCTTGTGCTTGATTTTAAAAGAAATGTGGATTTTCTCACAATTCAAAAAGTTCTTAAAAACTCTTTTGTAAAAAAAGTAGTAGTTGGTTCTCACAGTGGTTTTTACAGAGTAGTTGTATATTTTGATGCAAAATATTCATATAATGTTAAAAAAGATATAAATGGAGTATTAATTGAGCTCAAATAATATTATTTTAACAGGTTTTATGGGAAGTGGTAAAAGTACAATTGGCAGAAGATTGGCAAAAGAGCTTGATACGTATTTCCTTGATACGGATATTTTGATTGAAACATTTGAAAATATGAAAATAAGTGATATTTTCGAAAAATTCGGTGAAGAAAAATTCAGGGAAATGGAAAAAAGATGCTTTGAGTGGATAAAAAAAGATGTTCAAAATACTGTAATTTCTGTGGGTGGAGGTTTTCCTGTATTTATTCCAGAAATTAAAGAAGCAGGAGTTGTAATTTATCTTAAAGTTTCGTTTGAAGATATCTTAAAAAGAATGAACGAAAAAGAAATTGAAAAAAGACCTCTTTTTAAAGATATACAAAAGGCAAAAGAACTGTTTGAATATAGAAATAAAATTTATGAAAAACTTGCCGATTATATTATTATAAATAACGATTTAAATAAAGCAATTGCTACAATAAAGGAGATATTATGCAAGTAAATAATAATGCAAGTAATTTAAAACTTGCCATGCAAACAGAACTTATTAAAAAATCTCAAGATGTTGTTAAAAATCAAATAGGATATCTGCTTGAGAAAAATATGGAAAATACAAAGGCTGTTGAGGAGGCTGCAAAATTTACAGGTACCGGAAATAATCTGAATATAAAAGCATGAATTGGAAACAGCAGTTAAAGGAATTTTATAAAAA
>JALTBU010000060.1 GCA_027008345.1 Nautiliaceae bacterium
GATTGTAAATCATAGCTTTTTCTTTTAAGAAGCCCTAAATTTAATGACACTTTATGTGTATGAGTATCAAGAGGTATTATCAGATCACTTTGTTTTATCTCTTCCCAAAGGCCTAAATCAGGCTCTTGTTTTCTTACCATCCATCTTAAAAACATATTCCATCTTTTATATGGACTTACACCTTTTGTTTTTGATGGTGGAATTTTTCCTATTAAAAATTCATATCCTTTTGATGTGTAAGAATTAATTTCATATATTTTTTTTATAATAATTCTGAGTCCGTCTATGACATTATTGTTTTTTTCATATCCTTGCAAAAAGAGTTCATTAAGTGAATATCTCTCTTTTAAAAGTTTTACTGTCTTTAAAAATTCTTCTACATCTTTTTTTGTCTGAAATCGATAATAAGAATTATTCGAATTTAAATTGTTTAGATCAAGAGAGTTTAAAAATTTAATAATAGCTTTTACATTCCCGTAAGCAAACAATGCTGCTATTAATGCAATATATTCATCATTATATTTTTTAGCAATTATTATTGGGTCAAGTTTTTCTTCATTTATTTCATAAATATTGTTTTTTATAAGCTCATCTAATTTTTCTTTTATTTGCATTTAGCCTGCCTTTATAAAGATTTGTGATATAATTATAATAAAAAAGGGGAAATTATGGTTATTAGAGGTGAAACAAATATTATCAAAGTATATGATTTAAGTCCACTTATTGCTGAAAATGATTATGATTTGGATAATTTAAAAGAGATTGAAAAATTTCAGGATACTGTAGCAAGTTATATTGACAGCGGTGAGGCAGAAGCGCTAAGTTTTGAAACCGAACTTATAGGAACAGTCCCGGAAAATACTGAAATTGAAATTGGAGATGATACCTATTTTTTTGAAGATGTAGATTATATAAATAAAAGCGTGGATAATTTAATCAGTGAAAATTTAAATGAAGGTGATGTTGTGTGTTTGATGCAGGCAAGTGGAGACGGATATTTTGAATATGAACAAAATCCAGATATTAATGAATTAAGAATAGGATATACCGCTTGTGATGTTGATACTCCAGAAGAACCTGTTTATGATTTTTTCTGTGATTTGCTTTTGCCTGATTTAGTGGAAGCAAAAGGTCAAAAGTTAGAGATAACAGCTAAGAATTTTTATCCCAAAGATACGATGATAGCAGAAGTTTATATCGTAAAAATGAAAGAAGGGAATAAATATCTTGAAAGAATCTGTGAAATTGATGTTTTACATTTTGGTTGGGATTTGTTTGAAGATATTATTCAAGTAGATTATGACGAACCTATTGCTTGATGCCAAATAAGGCATCAAGCATATTGTTTATAGTGGTTATTACTCTTGCATTTGCCTGATAACCCCTTTGATATTTTTCTAAGTTTATAAGCTCTTCGTCAATATTTACGCCTGTAAGTGAATAATACTCATTTGATATACTTTTAAAAAGAGTTTGAGTAGACTCTTTTTTATGTGTTGTATCGTTTATTTCATTTGCCAAATTGGTAGTTGTTTGTCTATAATATTCGAAAATTGTTGCATTAGACCCATCATCAAAATTTAATTTTTCAAACTGCATTTGCAAAATTTCATTTGCCACTTCATTGTTCCCTTCATTTGGAGCTTTATAGGCTCTTATAAGACTTGGGTTTTCTTTAAGTTTATATGCAAGTGAAATATTTGCGGCATTGTTTCCTTCAAAAAACTGATTAATTCCAAATACGCCGCCGAAATTTGATTTATCGTTATCAAGTCCTATATAAGTATTTTCATCAGTTTTTTTACTGAAAATAACTTTGCCGTTAAGTATAAAAGCATGATAAAAATCATCAACATCATTGTTTGGATTGTTATCGTTATTGTCATCAATTTCTCTTGTATTTATTTGATTGATAATTCCTTGTATTGTGCTGTATCTCGGATCAGTTGAATTTAAATCTACGGTAATATGACGTTTTGCTTTTACATCTCCGTTTTCATTATATACTACCACGTCAAAACCGCCGTTTTGAAGTTGTAGAGGCAGTTTACTGTTAATGGAATCAAGAGGCAGATATTCATATTCTTTTAATGCACTAAACATTAAACTTCCGTCATCTTTTACTAAAATACTGCCTTTTGGTTTGACATTTCCATCTCCATTGGTATCATAAGGTACGAATTTAATTTCTCCGTTTTGAATAACTGCTTTAATATCAAGATCATTGTCATATGAAGTGATTTTGTCATTTATTTTATCCAATACATCATTTATTTTATCGCTTTTTTTAATACTTACTTGAAGAGTTGTTTTAATATTTCCTGTATTATCCAATACATCTAATTTAAGTATCCCGTTTCTTATATCGTGTGCCAAAACTCCTTGTTTGTATAGAAGTGTTAATGGTATGTTTTGAATATCAGGTGAAATTGGAATAGGCTTAAATGTTTCTATTCCTTGTGCTTCTTCCTGAGCGGAATATGAGTATATTGAATTAACGCTTCTTATAAGTGTTGCAGCTAAATCATCAAGAGAGTTATTAAGCTGGCCTATTGTTCCGTTTTTTGGAGAACCATCGGAATTAAAGTTAGTTCCTCTTACTTTTAATAGAGCTCCGATTTCTGATTTTTGAATGCTTGAAGTTACATTTGCTACACTGAAATCATCTTTTAATACCCCAATATTTATATTTCCTGTATTGTCTATTTTTGTAATTTCGTGTGTTGATGTTCCATCTACTACGGGATAACCACCAAGTGTTATTTGATAATTTTTAGAATAATCCACAGTGACTTCACCCTGAGAATCCTGTGAAGTAATACCACCTTTGTAAATTTTAACATCAACGATTTCCCTGAGTCTCTTTTCTAGCGCGTCTCTTTTATCTCTAAGTTCATTTGCATGTGATTTTCCGTTTGCTTCATGGACAGTAATTTCTTTATTTAACTGTGCAATATTTTTAATAATAGTATTGGCTTCTGTGATTTTTGTATCTATTTCTTCATTAATACTTTTTCTTATGTCTTTAAGCTTATTTTTTAAAGAGTGAAAAGTATCCGTTAATTTTTCTGTTTTATTGGCAAGGTTAACTTTTACGCTTCCGTCATTTGGATTACTTGCAAAATCTTGCCATGCATTAAAAAAATCTTTTAAATCTTTATAAAGCCCCTGATCATTTACATCCGGGAAATATGTACCGATTTCTTGGAGATATTCTTCTTGTGTCTTCAACGAATTTAAATTCGCAGACGTATTAGCAAATCTGTTGAAAAGAAATGTGTCGGTAATTCTGTTTATAGAACTTATATGAACACCTATACCTATATCTCCGGGTATTTCATTTACCGGTTTTAAAGTTGAAAACACTACCCTTTCTCTTACATAATCCGGATTTGAAGCGTTTGAGATGTTGTTTGATGTAACATCAATAGCTTGTTGATGTGCCGTAAGACCAGTTAAAGCCGTATTTAAACCTGCTGATATTGCCATTTTAAGCCTTTATTTTCATAAAAGGATTTTGTATGTCGTTTTTATCATATGTAAGTTTTTTCTTATTTTTTATTTTTTCAAGCAAGGTATTATAAAAATTAGTTACACTGAATGATAATTTAGAAAAAAGTTTGTGTTTTTCATAAAATTCATTCAAATTTTCTTTAAATCTTTCAAATTCTATTTCTTCTTCTTTTGTGAAAATTTCTTCTATTGGTTTGTTTCTTGAAACTAAAATATAATCTATTTCATTTTTTAATTTTTGGAAATCTTGGGCATATTTTTCTTTTAAAGAAATGTTTTTAAAAACTTCTTCATGATTGGCTTCTTTTATATTGTAAATATCTTCATCAGTGATTTTGATGAGTCTATTTAATATGTCATTTATTTTAGTAAGTTTTTCTATAAGCATAATCCACCTTTAAACAGGTGGAAGAGAGGGTTATTTTAGCAGATATTTTGTCATTGCTTCGGCAGTTTTATTTATATCAATTTTATATGTGCCGTTTTTTATCTGTTGTTTAATCTCTTCCACCCTTGATAATTTTTTATTCGGTTCGGTTTTTTTAGTCTGTTGGGTAGAGAAATTTTTTATATTTAAACTGTTATGAGTGTTTATTTTCATTAAAACCCTTTAAAGTTTTTTGGAATTCTACCCAACTATATCGGCATTTGAGCAAAAAATTAAACCTTGTTTTTCAAAAAATTGTATAAAAGCTCTGAATACCCGAAATTTCCGCTTAAATTTTTTGACAAAGTTTCTTGATACATAGATTTGTATATTTCTTCTCCCGGACTTTTTGGGAAAAGTGTGTTTTTGGAATCGAGAGCTTCTTTTAAGTAAAAATTCAAAATTTCGCTCTCAAAGTCATTACAAACTTTTTTGAGTTTTTCAAGTTTAGGAGATACCTTGTTGTGTGTATATATTGTTGATGTTTTCATTTTTACTCCTTAATTTATTACAACTTTTGCATTTATGCTTTGGGCTGTTCTTAGGTTTTCGATAATCGCTATAATGTCCTGAGGTGTTGCGTTTGATTTTTTCAAATCTTGTGTCAGTTCAAGAATTGAAGTTGGTTTTTTTATTTTTATAGTGAAATCTCCATATACTATAACTCCGGGATTTACAATTATATTGCCCCCAGCTACCACTGTTCCTGTTCTTTCATCAATTACTACTATATTTTCATGAGGGATGGAGATATTAAGATTTTGAACTTTTGCAAGAAATTCAGGCATAGTCATATTTTGGGGCTTTTTTAATATTACTGTTCTTGGGTCTGTTGCTATTGCCACTTGTGATTTAAAATATCCATTTATTGTATTTTGAACATTTATTGCAGTATTAAAATCACTCATTTTAAGAGAAAGTGTAGCTGTTTTTTGGTGATAAATATCCCACACAACAGCTCTTTCAACTGTTGCGCCGTTTATTACTTTTACAGTTGTGGTGAAATGTTTTTGTTTTTTACCGCCTTTTAAATTAAATCCGCCCATTGTAATAGGGCCTTGGGCTAATGCGTAGATTTTACCGTTAACGCCTTTTAACGGAGTTATAAGAAGTACTCCTCCTTGAAGGGATTTCGCATCTCCAATAGATGAGACTGTTACGTCTATTTTGTCTCCTTCTCTGGCAAAGGGAGGAAGTGTAGCGGTTACCATTACGGCTGCTACGTTTTTTGATTTAATGTCTTTTGGGTCTAGTTTTACATTAACATTTTTAAGAAGGTTGGATAATGTTTGATTTGTAAATTTTGATGAAGAATCTCCGCTCCCGTCAAGCCCAACAACAAGTCCATATCCTATAAGCTGGTTGCTTCTAACACCAATAATATTTGAAATATCTTTTATTTTTTGTGCAAAAAGATTTGTAGATACGAAAATATATAAAAAACTAAAAAAAAGTATAGTCAAAATTCTTTCAAATTTATCCAAAAACGGATTCATTAATATCCTTTTTTTGATAAGTATAAGCAATAATTATTCCAAAAGTTTTTAGGAGGAAGTAGGAAGGATGGATGAGAGTTGAGAATTCCAGGTTCTAGGTGTTTAATTAATGGGAAGTTTGAGTGTTTTAAATATTTGGTTTTTTAGTTGGAGAGATATATGAATTGGACAGTGAATTTTTAGGCAAAAAACTGAAAGTTTTAGGAATATTGCAAGTGTAAAAGTAAGTTGATTTTAGTATAAAAGAAAAAAGGGAAAAAGCAGGTTATTTGATATATCTTACTATTAAAACTCCGTTTTTTTCATAAAAATCATAAACATTTTTTTCTGTTTTTAACTCTTCAATAAAATCTGAATCAAATTTGTCATACTGAACTACTTTAAATTTTTTAATCTCTTTCATTTTAAACAGCGCTATTATCCATATAAATCCCATAATAATGGCTAAGATTAAAAATTCTTTTAACATACCTTTATTCAGAAAATATCCGGCAACTGCACCGCCAAGAAAAATCCCAAGATACTGAATTGTATTTGAAGTAGAAAGTGCAGTTGCTTTTTGGTGTGCATATGCTACTTTACTTACGAAACTTTGAAGCACCGGTTCAAGCAGGTTAAATCCGAAGAAAAATATAATAACAGCACTAAATATTGTAACTTTTGTTCCTATTAAAAACAATATCAGAGATAATGTAATTGCAAGTGCACTTAATATAAATACGAGTTTGCCTTTTCCTCTTTTTTCAGCCAATATCGCTCCAAGCGGAAGAGCAAAAAATCCCACTACAAGTGCAGGAATATAAACTTTCCAAAGTTCTGTTTTATCCCAACCAAGTTTTGTTGTAAAAATTATTGGTATAAGTAAGAAAAATACTGTCATCAAACCTTTTTGCATAAATCCCGAATAAAAAAGTTTTAATAATTCTTTATGTAAAAGAATATCTTTTAAAGAAGTGTCATTTTGCATATGATGAACTATTTTAGGAGCTGGTGGGATTTTTTTAATTACAAGCCAGATTGAAATAATAGCAAGAAGTGCAGTTAATAAGAATAGTTTGTCAACTCCCCAAGTTGTACCTATTGTAGGTCCTAAAATCATAGAAAGTGCGAATGCAAGAGCAATAAACTGCCCCATTCTTGCAAAAACTTTCGCTCTGTTGTTTTCATCTGTTAAATCAGCCATATAAGCCATAATAACGCCACCGATTGCTCCGGCACCTTGCAAGAGCCTTCCAAAAATTAACGTATAAATATTGTCTGAAAAAGCACAAACCAGACTACCGAGTGCCAAAAGTGAAAGACCTATGATTAAAATCTTTTTTTTGTCATATTTGTCTGCAAGTTTTCCAAACGGGATTTGTAAAAATATCTGAGAAAGCGCATATGCACCAAGTGCAATACCTACACTGAATTCATCTGCTCCTTTTAAATGCATAGCATAAAGAGCAAGAACAGGCATTACAATAAAAAGTCCCAAAAAGCGTATTGCCATTAATAATGATAAATAGAGCATTTTTATCCTTTTTTTTGAAATTGTATCTTAAAGTTTATAATTTAACTTTAAATTTTTCTTTATTTTTAAAATAAACCGCTTCATTTAATCCCATATCTTTTAGTTTATTAATAGTTTCGTTTAATTTATAACCTACTTGTTCAGGTGAATGTGCATCGCTTGAAAATGTAATATCAATTCCTTCATTTAAAATCATTTCAAGAAGTTCGTCAGATGGATAATGCTCTTTTACCGGTTTTCTGAGCCCTGATGTATTTATTTCAACTGCCATATTAGCTTTTTTAATGGCTTTAACTGCATTTTTAGCCAAATCTTTGATATCTGTTTTTGGTTTATGCCCGAATACTTTTACTAAATCAATGTGTCCTACAATATTAAAAAGATTTGAATTTGCCATTTCTTCAATTTTACTGAAATATTCTTTATATACATCATCTACATGGCGTCTGTTCCACTCTTTGATAAATTCAGGATTGTCAAACCCCCAGTTATCAAGGAAGTGTACGCTTCCTATTAAATAATCCACATTCCTTTCAAGAACTCTTTTATCCACCACGGGTGTATAATCAACTTCATATCCAAGAAGAATTTCTATTTTATCTTTGAATTTTTCTTTCAATGTTTTTATTTCTTTTTCATATTTGTCCATATCTTCAAAGCCCATTCTGTATTCATAGTCAAATTCCATCGGGGCATGATCTGCAAATCCGTAAATTTTTATTCCTTTTTCAATTGCCTTTTGTATAAATTTTTCTGGACTTCCCGAAGCATGGTTACATAAAGGGGTGTGGTTATGCAAATCTATCATTGTTTTGCCTTTTTAGTTGAAATTATATATAATAAATCAAAAAAAGAGGTGGCCTATGAATCAGGAAGAATTGGATGCATTAGTAGGCGAGGATTTTGAAGATTTTGATGAAGCTGAAACACTTGATGGCAAAAGTGAAGATATTGATGAAGATATAACAGATGATATTCTTGAAGAAGTCGACGGCATTGTAGATGATAATGATGAAGTATTGGATGATATGGAAGGATTTGAAGATGTATTGGAATCAGGAGGGAGTTCAGATGAGATGGAAGAAGATGAAAAAATAGTCCCTCCCCCTGCTGATAATAAAAATAAAGTTGTAGCCCAGCTTGATGAGGTTACAAAAGAGAGTGAAGAAAAAGCCACTCAAATCCTTGATATAATGGATGAAATTTCAGCCAATACTGAAAAAAATCTTGAATCTTTAAAAGAAGTGTTGGAATTTTTAAATAGACATAAAATACTTTGTCAAAAACTTCATGAAAAATTCCCTCATATTAAAACATTTGAAACAGAATTGAATGAAATTGATTCAATGATTGAAAAGATTCAAAAAGCCATTGAAACAAACGAAGCCACCTCTGAAAAGATTTTTACCGCTATGGATATTATGCAATATCAAGATATTCATAGACAAAAAATTGAAAGGGTTATAAACATTATGAGAGCTTTAATTAAATATATGAATAAATTATTTGAAGGAAGTGTTGAAGATGAAAAAAGAGTTCAAAGTGCAAGACATATACACGGAGATGAAACAGGAGATGTTCTCAGCGATGAGGATATTGAAGCACTTCTTGATCAGTTTGGAGTGTAAATGAAAAAGCCTGAATTATTAGCCCCTGCGGGCGATTTTGAAAAATTAAAAATTGCTATTAGCTATGGTGCGGATGCTGTATATGCTGGAGTTAGTCATTTTTCACTTAGATGTCACAGTGGAAAAGAATTTGATTATGAAACATTTAAAGAAGCTGTTGATTATGCTCATGAAAGGGGTGTGAAAGTATATGCGACTGTAAATTCTTTTCCTTTTGAATCACAGCTTAGTTTAGTGGAAAATCATATTAAAAAACTTAAAGAAATCGG
>JALTBU010000061.1 GCA_027008345.1 Nautiliaceae bacterium
ATAATTTGCATTTAAATAATAATATGCATATGCCACTTGTAAACGATAAAGAGCCATTTTATATTCAGCCAAGGCATTTGTTTTTTGATTTAGGGCATCTAAATAATCAACTATCGTAGCTTCTCCAATATGATATTTATTTGAAGCAATTTTAAAAGCAATATTTGCCGCTTCGAGAGATTTTTGTGCACTTATTATTTGAGCTTTTATTGTTTTGATATTTAAAAGAGCAAGTTTTAAATTTTTGTTTTGCTCTTTTTTGTAATAATTAATTTGTTTTTGAATTGCTAATTTTTGAACAAGAAGCGCTTCTTTTTGTTTTTTAACTGAATTATTGTCAAATATCAGTATATTTATTATTAAGCTTAACTGATTTTGATGATTCTCTTCATAAAGCACTTTATCATCTCTATCGTATTTATAAACATTATAACTATCTTCAAGATTTATTTGAGGTTTATAAATAGAATCCACACTTTTTGCACTATATTCAATTTCTTTCATTTGGGCATTCAAGGCTTTTATATTATCAAGTGTATTTGCTTTTATATTTTTTGGAGCAATTATAAAAGAATCATCAACATTATTAATCTTTTTTCCTACATATAAATTAAGATTGCTTTTAAGCTCACTTAACTGATATTTTAAATTTTCTATCTGATATTTTGTATTAAAAAGAGAAGCCTCTATTTTTTTTACATCATATTTTGTAACCATTCCCTCTTTATATGAATTTTTAATTCTTTTATATTCAGCTAATAGATACTCTTTTGCACTTTTTAAGGCTTTGAGACTTGCTTTTAAAGATTTTATATTGAAATAAAGATTAACAATATTAAATTCTAACTGTTTTTTATAGGATTTGCTTTGATAATTTAGAGATTCAAACTGAAATTTTTTTGATTTTATCTGATATTTCTTTTTATTCCCGTCATATAAATTTATAGAAACTTTCACAAATCCACTGTAAGTATCCCCCGGTTTTCCAAATGGCACAGGGTCAAGCCTTTGAATATTACCACCAATATAAACTTTTGGATAATAATCCTTTTTTATAGATTCACTCTCCATTAAAGGCTGTTTAGTGCTTATATCTTTTGAAATTGCTAATTCATTATGAGTAATTGCATAATTTAAAACTGATTTTAAACTTTCGGCATTTGCCGAAAGTATCAAAACCGCACTTAATAATAATTTTTTCATCTATATCCTTTAAATCCGCCAAACCAATAATAATTTCTATAATATCTTCCTATGCCTCTTTGAAATGGATAATCTTTGCACCATCTACTACCCATCAATTCACAAGCACCTTTACCTGTAAGTGCGATTAAAGTTCTATTGAAAGCATTATAATGGTTATAACTTCCCGCTCTTAAAAACTTAAATAGAGCTATTACATCTGGTGAAGTAGCATATCTTAAATATTTGTCTAAATCTTCTACATCGGTAACTTCTACCATTATACCAACTTCAAGAGCATCTATTTTTGATTTTTTCCCTTTTTCAATTAGTTCGTTATATAATTTTTGAAGTTCAGGATTTTTAAATTTTCCAACTACATTGCTTCTAAGTGGCAAAGGAATATGATAATGTCTTAGCACATTAGCTACACTTCTTTCATGTATAGTTTCAGATTTGTAAATATTAAAAACTCTTAAACTAGGATACATCTCTCCTAATACGTAATAAATATCTTTTGCAAGTTTTTCTTCTTGATACATATATTTTAAAGACTCTTTTTCTTTTGGTGTGAGTGCAAACACATTTATAACAACCAATAAAAATAGAACTATCTTTTTCATTTTTACCTCCTTTTAAGGAATTTTTAACATTATAAAATGCTAATATAAACTATTTCTAAACAAAAATAATTTTTATTGAAACTTTTTGATTTTTTGAAAAAATTTGAAGTTTAAAGCGGTAGTAATCGCAAATATTTTTAACTATATAAAGTCCAAGTCCAAATCCACCTTCACTTTCATTTTCCCTATAAAATTTTTGAGTTATTTTATTTATATTTTTAATTTCTCCATCGTTTTTAATTTCTAAATAGTTTTTAGTTAAAGCTATTTCAATAGTAGAATTTTTAGGAGAATATTTAATTGCATTTGAGATTAAATTGTCAATTAGTTTTATTAAATCTTCTTTATCTATTTTTTTTAAAATCACATCTTCAATATTAAGATTTAGTTTTAATTTTTTATTTTCTATCTGAGTAGCAAAAAAATCAATTCTTGCTTTTAAAATCTCTTTAACATTAATTTCTTCAATATTTTTTTGTTTAAATCTTAAATATTTTAAATCACTAAAAATCTTTGAAAGCCTATTAGTTACATTTTTTATTCTTCTAAATTCTTTAAAATCAATATTTTTTATTTCCAAAGTTTCAATATTAGTATTTATAATTGCTATTGGAGTTTGCATTTCGTGAGTTACATCTCTTAAAAAACTTTCTAAATTTTCTATCTCTTTTTTCATAGGTCTAAGAAAGAGTTTTGCTAAAAAATATGCTATTATCATTATAAATATTAAAGCTAAAATATTAAAAATGATAAGTTTTTGTTTTATTTTAGAAATTTCATCGGGAAAAATTTTACAAGCTATAATTTTAAAATTTC
>JALTBU010000062.1 GCA_027008345.1 Nautiliaceae bacterium
ATCCTATAAAGATATTATAAGTCTTGATATGATTAATTTTATTCTAAAAAAATTAGAAGAAGTTGATGCAAGCAAAGTTGTTTTTGAAATTTTAGAGAGTGAAGGTATAGAAAATTACACAAAAGTAGAAAAATTCCTAAAAAATGTAAAAGAAAAAGGTGTTTTTATCGCTATTGATGATTTTGGAAGCGGATATTCTAATTTTGCAAAAATAGTAAAATTAAATCCTGATTATTTAAAAATTGATGCTTCTTTAATAAAAGATATAACAAATAAAAAAAATTACAAACTTGTAAAACTTATGAGTGATTTTGCAAAAGAGTTTAATATTTCTACTGTGGCAGAATTTGTTGCAAATAAAGAAATTTTAGAAAAATTAGAAGAGATTGGGGTTGATGAGTATCAAGGATTTTATTTTTGTGAGCCTAAACCTTTTGAAAATATCATAAAAAAAGATAAAATTTCATCTAAAAAAGGCGAAAATGAAGATTGAAACGAAAATAGCTAAATTTACAAAGCCTTTATATCTTGAAAGTGGCAGGATTTTAGAGCCTTGGCAAATTATTTATGAAACATATGGCGAACTTAATGAAGATAAATCAAATGTGATTTTAATAACACACGCCCTTAGCGGTTCTCATCACGCGGCAGGGAAATATGAAAACGATACAAAACCTGGATGGTGGGATGCTTTAATTGGTGAGGGAAAAGCTATTGATACGAATAAATATTTTGTAATAGCTACAAATGTAATAGGAAGCTGTTTTGGCTCAACTGGGCCTATGAGCCATATTTATCCGGGAAGTGAAGAGAGATACAGATTAAAATTTCCTGTAGTTACTATTAAAGATATGATAAAAGCACAAAAAATTTTATTAGATTCTCTAGGAATTAAACATATAAAAGCGGTAATCGGCGGAAGTATGGGAGGAATGCAAGCCCTTAGATTTGGAGTTGATTATCCGGGATTTAGTGAATATGTCATTCCAATAGCCACTACTTATCAGACAAAACCTTATGTAATTGCAATAAATAAATCAATGACCGAAGCTATAAGGGCTGACAAAGAATTTAATAACGGAAATTATAAACCGGGTGCTTTATTAAAAGGGCTTTCAGCCGCTAGAATGATAGGATACTTAAATTATACATCTCCCGCTACATTTGAGAAAAAATTTGGAAGAGAATATGTTAAAACTGATGGAATGTTTGAATTGTTTGGAAGATTTCAGGTTGAATCTTATCTTGAATACAATGGGGCAAATTTTCCTAAATGGTTTGATGCTTTGAGTTATATTTATCTTTTAAAGGCTATTTCTCTTTTTGATATAAGCAGAGGTTTTAATTCGCTTGAAGATGCTTTTAGTGCGATAAAAGATAAACTTTATTTAATTAGTTTTAGCGGGGATACTCTCTTTTTCCCTCAAGAGATGAGAGAGATAAAAAAATATATGGATAAAGTTGATGGAAAGTGTCAATATTATGAAATAGACAGCAATTACGGACACGACAGCTTTTTAGTTGAAACACAAAAATTCGATTTTTTAATAAATGATATTTTAAAAGGAAAGTTAGATGCAAGATTTTGAAAAAAAATTAAAAGAGGCAAAAGAGTTATTAGAAAAATTAAATGACCCTGAAATTACACTTTATGATGCAATGGAATTTTATAAAAAAGGGATGAAACTTTTAAATGAGGCTTCTAAAATGATAGAAGAAGCAAAGCTTGAGTTTGAAAAAATAAAAGTTTAATATGAAAATAGCAATTATTCAAAGCGATAATCTGCCTTATGATAAAGCAAAACTTAGTTTTTTTATGCATAATGCAAAAAAAGAGGGGGCTAGTTTAATTATTTTGCCCGAATATGTTTTAAACAGATTTTTTAAAGAGATAGAAAATACGCCTTTATCTTTTGTAAAAAATCAATCAAATCAACAGATTAAACATCTTAAAAATTTAGCAAATATTTATAATCTAACGGTAATTGCACCGGTTGTAAAAATAATTAATGATAAAAAATATAAAACTATTGTAAAAATAGATAAAAATATCAAATATTATTATCAACAAGCCCTAATGCCTTATTCTCATTGGAATGAAGATAAATTTTTTGATAAAAAAGAGATGGCTCCTATGGTTTTTAAAATAGATTCTTTTAAATTTGGCGTTATGTTTGGATTTGAAGCTCATATTGATAAATTTTGGGAATATTTTAAAGAAAAAAAAGTAGATTGTGTTTTAATCCCAAGTATTAGCACATTTAACTCGCATAAAAGATGGCTTGAAATATTTAAAACAAAAGCTTTTTTAAACCATTTTTATGTAATAAGGGCTAATAGGACAGGTAGTTATAAAGAGTGGGAATTTTACGGAAAATCTTTTGGGCTTTCTCCTGAGGGGGAAATTTTGAATATGCTTGGAAATAAAGAAGAAATAGGAATTATTGAACTTAAAAAAGAAAAGATAAAAGAGGCAAAAAAAGAGTGGAAATTTTTAGAAATTGAAAAATCAATCAAACATTTCTAAAATCTCATAAGCGGTATTTCTTTTTGCCGGAATTTCTCCTGCGTCTTTTATTAAATTTATCATCTCTTGTTGATTCATTGAATTTTGAGCACC
>JALTBU010000063.1 GCA_027008345.1 Nautiliaceae bacterium
TTTGAATCAGACCATACAAAAATATTTTTATATCCTTTTTCTTTAAACCTTTTAATGATTTTATCTTTATCCATACTGTCTCCTTAATACCATATTCTTTCTAAATATAATCCATTTGGTTTTGCAAGATGTTTATTGAAAAGTTTCTTTTTATTTAATTGAAGTTCTAAATCAATCAATGAAAGTTTATTTTCATTTATTTTTAGCAGAAAGTCCACAATAATTCTTATTTGCCCTCTTAAAAAGCCGTTTCCTATGATTTTAATAATATGAAAATTTTTATGTTTTATTATATAAGCATCGTAAATTTCTCGGAAGTAATTATTCACTTCGCTGCCTGTTTTTGCAAAATATTCAAAATCGTGTCTGCCTTTTAAGATATTCAAGGCATTTTGGATAAGGGATAAATTTATAGTTTTTGGATAAAAAGTTACATAATTGTCCACAAAAGGATTTGTATAAGGTGATAAAATATATCTATATGAGCGTTTTTTTGCATCAAATCTTGGATTAAAATTATTTGTTATTTGAATTTTTTTGAACATAATTCCAGGCATTAGTATTTGATTTAATATATTTTTAAGTTTTTCAATATCCCAAAAATCAGGTACTTCAAATGAAATTACCTGATTTAGGGCATGAACGCCTCTGTCTGTTCTTCCTGCGTGTTTTATATATGTTTTTATATTTAATTTTAATAAAGCGTTTTGAATTTCTCCAATTACTGTTTTTTTATCAGGTTGCAGTTGGAGACCGTAAAATTTACTTCCGTCATAACTTATTATACATTTTAAAATTTTATTTTCCATTTGTAAAATATTCCTCCGATAATTAGAAATAGAAACGGTATAACAATTGCAAATTCAAATTTTTTATTTACGAATGATAAAACAATATAAATACTTAAAATCAATATTGAATAAATAAGCCCGTGATTTTTATGAATTCTCGGATGAAAAAAAGAAAACAGTGGTATAAAAAAAAGAAGGGCTATCGGAATCAGTGCAAAAGGCAGATAATGTGTAAAAAGTTTTTTGTTAATTTTAAAATAATTTTTAAAATTTAAAATTGAAAGTCTTGTTGTAGGAATAACTTGATTTATTTGCATATTTTGATATTTAATTTTAAAAGTTTTGTTAAAGTCATAAAGTTTTCCATTTTGAAGTTTAAATGAGAGGATTCTGTTTTTTATGTAAAGTTTTGCTTGATTGGCAAAAATAAATTCTTTTTTTTTGCTGTTAAATAGATAAACTTTATTGAAATGTTTGTTTTTTGCGGTAGATGCGAACAAAGACCATTCTCCAAGCTGTTGAGATACTTTGGAGCTTTGGAAATTGAATTTAGCTTCTTGCGCTTTTTTAGCTTTGAAATTATTAAATGCCGCTTTAGAATATGGAATAGAAACAAACAGAATAAAAATATTAATTACTGTAAATATTAATGCCAATATTGCAGTAGGTTTTAATATTTTAAAAGGTTTAAATCCCAATGAAAAAAGGGCTATTAATTCAAAAGTTTCAGAAAATTTTGAGTACACGTTAACAGCAGATATAAAAAAGGAGATACTGAGAGATAAGAATATAATCTGCGGCATTGATAGCAAATACATCTCAAAAAGTTCTATAAAAGTTATTTTGATATTTGATGTCATATTTGAAATAGAAATAATAAAAATCAATGAAACAATAGTACCGAGAATAAAAAATATTGTTAAAAATGAAGGGAAAAATTCTTTTAAAATATATTTTGAAATTTTATCCATAAATTACGCTCCACAGATTCATAAAAAAATCTTTAAAATACCACACTATAAATGTTGCAAATGCCAAAAACGGTACAAAAGGCAGTTCTAAATCTTTGTTTTTGTATCTTATATAAAGAGACGGAAAAATCGCTATAAGCGAGGCTATAAAGAGTGCAATTAGTGAAAGTTTTACTCCAAGTAGTGCTCCCATTGTTCCAGCTACGATTATATCACCTTCACCGAGAGCTTCTCGTTTAAGTATATATGACACATAATATCTTACAAGACTTAATATACCTATCATCAAAAGGGCGTTTTTTATATTTTCTAAAACATCTGTTGATGAAAAAAATGCAAGTGTTAAAGCTAAAAGATTAAGACTGTCTGGTACTGCTTTATAATCAAGATCAATTACAGATAAAGCCAGAAGTGTTGCAAATAAAGCAAAATTTATTACAAAAAATATATCTATTGATTTTAGTTTATAATAAATAATAACAGCCAAAATTCCTGTTATTAGTTCAATTATTGGATATCTTATGGAAATTGATTCTTTACAGTTTGCACATTTTCCGCCAAGTATAAACCATCCGAGAACCGGGAGATTATGCCACGGTTTTATTTTTTCACCGCAGTTAGGGCAGCTACTTGGAGGAGAAATAATACTTTTTCCAAGCGGTATTCTGTAAATTACAACATTTAAAAAACTGCCTATTGCGGTACCGATAACAAATACAAAAACATAAATTAACAAATTTTCCATTCTTTATTCTCCATTTTAACTTTCCATTTTTCACTTATCACTTTTTTATATTCCTCCAAATCTTCTTTCTCTTTTTTTAAATTCTGTTAAAATTTTTTCAAGCTCTTCACTTGTAAAATCAGGCCAGAGGATAGGGGTGAAAAACATTTCAGCATAAGCTATCTGCCAGAGTAAAAAATTACTGACTCTAATTTCTCCGCTTGTGCGTATCAACAAATCTACATCTCTTCCGATATCAAGATTTTTTTGAATATTTTCAGGTGTGATTTCTTCATTTTTTTCTATCATTTTTTTTACGGCTCTTGTTATTTCATCACGGCTTCCATAATTTAGTGCCAAAACCTGAGTTAATTTTTTGTTATTTTTAGTAACTTCTTTTGTATAAGCTATTCTTTTTTTTAATTTGTTGCTAAATTTTGAAATATCACCTATTGTTTCAAATTTAACATCATTTTTAATATATGTATCAAGCTCTTTTTTCAGCCAGTTATCAAGAAGTTTCATTAAAAAATCAATTTCCATTTTAGGTCTTTTCCAATTTTCTGTTGAGAAAGCATAAAGTGTTAAAGTGTCAATTTCATGGTTATTTGCGCAGTATTCGGTTATTTCTTTTACTACTTCTGCACCTTTTTTGTGCCCTTCTATTCTTTTAAGACCTCTTTTTTTGGCCCATCTCCCATTTCCATCCATTATAATTGCCAAATGCACATTAAGCCTTTATGTTTATTAAATTTTCACTGAATTCATACAGTGGTTTTGTCTCTTTTAAAAAAGTATTTACTTTTAAATCTATCATATCTGCGTATTCATTTATTATTTGCAGTGTGTTTTTAAAAGGAGAATATATGTTTAAAGTATTATCAAAAATTTCCCCTTCGATTTCTCCTAAATTATTAAATAATGCATAAAATTTTAACTTATTTTTTTGGAATTTATATTGAAGGATAGCTTTTTTTTTATCATTTATAAAAATGTGATAAATTTTTTGATTGTAGGCTAAAAGTATATTCATATAAAATATAAATTCTTCTTTTGTTAGAGCATTTGAGAGGTTATTTAATATCTGTTGTTTATTATTGACATCTTTTGGTTGAATTTTTTCAAACATAATTGCAATTTTTGAAAGAGGTTTAAGGTTTGAAATTGTGATATTCCCTTGTACTTCTTTTGTGATTGCAAAATATTTTCCTTTTTTGAGGGGAATAAAACTTTTGGTTATAACCTCTCTTTTACCAAGCTGTATCAGGTACTTGATATCATTTAATTTTTCTTTTACTTCAAGTTTAACGGGAAGTGTCGTATTAAATTCAATTGACTCAAGCCTGTTTAAGGCTTTTAGAATTTTACCTGTTTCAGAGATTTTTAACGGCATCAACTACCTTAAATGATATTTTTTCTTTTGACTCCTGTGGAAATTTAATTTCTTTGTTTTCTGTAATAAAAATAATTTCATTTTCCTCGCTTCCAAAATCATTTTTTGTTAAAAGATTTAAACATATAGCATCAAGATTTTTATTTATAAGTGTGTTTTTTGCATATTTCAGAGCGTTTTTTTCATCCCGTTCAGCTTTAAAACCTATTTTTTTGAATTTTTTATCTTTAAGTGATTTTAATATGTCTATGTTTTGTTCAAGTTCTAAAACCATTCTTTCACCGATTTGCTCTTTTTTTAATTTTCCGGGTGTATATTCAGGTTTATAATCAACAATAGCAGCAGCCATTATAAGATAATCCGGATTTTCATTTAGTATTGCATCAAGATAATCTTTTGCGCTTTTAACTTTAATTTGTTTTATTTCTTTACTCAGATTATGCTCTTTGCTTGATATAAGAGTAACATCTGCTCCTTTTATATAAAATGCTTTTGCCAAAGCTTCTCCCATTTTACCACTTGAGAAGTTGCTTATATATCTTACATCATCAATTTTTTCAATACTTCCTCCGGCTGTAACAACTACTTTTTTATTTTTCCAAAAATTTTCTTTATTAACTTCTCTTAAAGCTCTTAAATATATCTCATCAGGCTCTGCCATTTTCCCAATTCCCTCATCACCGCATGCAAGAAGACCGCTGTTTGCTTCTATACAGTTTAAATTCTTTATAGCTTCTTGGGTTGTTGGGTGAAGATACATATTGGTATTTGCCGCAGGTGCAAAAAGTATCGGGGCTGTTGTGGCAAGATAAATCTGTAACAATAAATTATCAGCTATCCCTCTGTATGCTTTATTTAAAGTGTTTGCGGTAGCAGGGGCTATTATATAGATATCCGCCCATTTTGCATAGTCTATATGATTTATATCAGATGACCAGTCTTCATTTTCTTGTGTAAGTACTTTGTGTCTTGTTAGGCTCTCAAAAGTTAGAGGAGTGATAAATTTCTGAGCGGATTTGCTCATAACAACTTTTACATTGTCTCCTCTTTTTACAAAAAGTCTTATAAGTTCACAGGTTTTATAAATTGCTATACTTCCGCTGACTCCAATTAATACATTCATTATTTTTTCCCGAAAAACTTATAATAAAATCCTTGTACAATTTTAAGAGGTGTTCTGCTGATTGCCAGAGAGCCTTTTGGTATGTCTTTATTTACTGTACTTCCTGCGGCAATTATCACATCATCTTCTATTGTTACAGGTGCTATTAACTGGGTGTCGCTTCCTACAAAAACATTTTTGCCGATTTTTGTTTTGTATTTAGCTTTTCCGTCGTAATTGCAAGTAATTGTTCCGGCTCCTATGTTTGTTCCGCTTTCAATCTCACTGTCTCCAAGATAACTGAGATGTCCTGCTTTTACATCATTTAATTTTGACGCTTTAACTTCCACAAAATTACCTATTTTACTGTCAGTAATTTCACTTTTTGGTCTTATTCTTGCCATCGGTCCTATTTCACTGTTGTTGATTATTGCTTCTTCTATTACAGAATTTGCTTTAATCTTAGAGTTTATTATTTTGCTTTTTTTAATAACACATCCGCTCTCAATCTCACATTCACCTTCAAATTTACTGTAAGCATCAATGAATACAGTATCAGGAAGTCTTATTATTACACCGGCTTTCATCCATTTCTCTTTTATTCTGTCACACATAATTTTTTCAGCTTCAGCCAAATCTTTTTTGGAGTTAATTCCTTTAAAATCTTCAACACCGACTTCAAGGGCTTTTACTTTTAATCCGTCTTTAACCGCCATTTCTATTATATCGGTAAGGTAATATTCTTTTTGGGCGTTATTATTATCAAGCATCGGTATATATTTTTCAAGTACTTCTTTTTTAAACATATAAACGCCTGCATTGACATAAGGAATTTTAAGCTCATCCTCGCTGGCGTCTTTTTGTTCGACTATTTTTTTAACATTACCGTTCTCAATTACAACCCTGCCGTAACCGTCAGGATTTTCAAGTTTCATAATACTCATAACAATATCAGCGTCAATTTCAAAAAATTTTTGAATTTCTTGTGATGTAACAAGCGGCATATCACCGTTAAGTATTAAAATTTTGTCTTCTGTAAAAGGCACTTCTTTTAAAGCACCTCCGGTCCCAGGGAATTTTTCAAGGTTTTGTTTATGAATTCTTACACCTTTTTTTTCAATCTTTTTTTTCACTTCATCAAATTTATGAGCTAAAATTACATCAATACTGCTTGTGATTTTTTTAGATTCGTCGATTATATAATCAATCATGGATTTGTTACAAAGTGTATGAAGCACTTTTGGAGTGTCTGATTTCATTCTTGTGCCTTTACCGGCTGCGAGGATGATTATCTGAGGCATACAAAAATCCTTTTTTTTGTTACAATTATATCAAAAAAGGCTTAGTTTATGGATTTAGCTACCGTCATAGGTTTGGTTGGTGCACTTGGTCTGATTATTGCCGCTATGGCAATGGGGGTTGGTATCGGACCATATATTGATCCACAATCTGTTTTAATCGTTGTACTTGGTTCTATTATGACGCTTTTTATTGCAAATAAAATGGATATGATGACAAAGTTTGCAAAAGTTTTTATGATAGCAATCAAACCTGCTTATCAGCCAAATTATGAAGAGCTTATAAAAAAACTTGTAGATTATGCAACACAGGCGAGGCGTGATGGTATTTTATCCCTTGAAAGTGCTGCAGCCAACGAAGAAGACGAATTTTTAAAAAAAGGTCTTTCTATGGCGGTTGACGGAAATGAACCTGATACAATAAGAGAACTTTTAGAAATAGATCTAGAACAAATGGATGCAAGACATAAGAAAATGGCATCGATTTTTAATAATTGGGCTGGTCTTGCAGGGGCTATGGGGATGATCGGAACACTTGTGGGTCTTGTTGCGATGCTTCTTAATATGTCTGACCCCTCAGCCATTGGTCCAGCAATGGCGGTTGCGTTGCTTACTACGCTTTATGGGGCTATGATTGGTAATATTTTTGGAAGTCCTATTGCAAATAAACTTAATTTAAGAAATGATGATGAAATTTTGGCAAAAACCATGATAATTGAAGGTATTATGTCAATACAGGCGGGGGATAATCCAAGAACACTTGAAGCAAAATTACTTAGTTTCTTACCACCAAATCAAAGAAAATCTCAATTTGAATAGGATAGATAGTGGCAAAAAAATGTAAATGTGAATGTCCTGAATGTATGCCCGAATGGCTGGCAACATTCGGGGATTTGATGAGTTTATTATTATGCTTTTTCGTATTGCTTCTTTCTATGTCAACTATGGATGCAAAAAAAGTAAAAGAGGCTATTGGTTCGCTTGCAGGTGCATTAAGTGTTCTTGAAGGAGGAACACAGACAGAAGTAAGCCGTGAGAGAATTCAAAAAGCGACACCTATTCAAAAATCAGAAGAGACTGCACAGACAGTAAATAGATTATCAGCGGCAATAGCAGAATTTAAACAATTTACAGCTGGTGGAAAAGGTCCTGCTATTACTCTTCAAGAAGCAGAAGAAGGATTTTTTATAAGACTGCCAGCTGATATAACATTTCCGCCTGGAAGTGCAAAAATTACCAATACTGATACTCTGCTTTTTCTTAAAAGAATAGCAATTATTATAAAACAGTATCTTCCAAAAAATATAGAAATACAAATCAAAGGATTTACTGACAATACACCTCCGCCTCCGACATCACCATATGGGGACAATTGGGAACTAAGTGCGGCGAGGGCTTTGAGTGTGCTTAAAATTTTAATTAAAGACGGTGTTAATCCCAAACAGCTCAGTGCAGCAGCATATGGACAATATCATCCTATTGCTTCAAATGCGACGCCTGAGGGAAGGGCAAAAAATAGAAGAGTCGAAATATGGTTTTTTGCTAAGAAAAACAAAGAACAAATTAAAAAGTCTATTCTTGATAAAGTTAATAAGTAACGGAGGGCTTTTTTGAAACTTAAAATATTTTTTTTATTATTAATCCCAGCTGTTATTTTGGCAGCACCTCAAATACCGACAGTTAATTTATCACTAACTGCCCCCTCAAATCCAAAACAGCTTGTAACCACGCTTAATGTAATGCTCATCTTAACGGTGCTTGTACTTGCACCGAGTATTGTGCTTGTAGCTACAAGTTTTGTAAGGATTTTAGTGGTTTTTGGATTTTTAAGACAGGCGCTTGGAACGCCTCAGTCACCTCCGACCACGCTTTTGGTTTCTCTTGCTTTGGTTTTGACATTTTTTATTATGGAACCATATGCAAAACAGGCTTACAACGATGGAATCAAACCGTATATGAATAATAAAATAAGTTACGATGTCGCAATTGAAAGAGCAGTTAAACCTTTTAAAAATTTTATGATTAAAAATACCCGTGAAAAAGATTTGGCTTTATTTTATAGAATAAGACACCTTCCAAATCCAAAGACGGTAGATGATGTGCCACTTAGTATATTAGTGCCTGCTTTTATGGTTAGTGAACTTAAAACTGCATTTGAAATAGGTTTTTTAATATTTTTGCCGTTTTTGATTATTGATATGGTGGTAAGTTCAATTCTTATGAGTTTGGGTATGATGATGCTGCCGCCTGTTATGATTTCTCTTCCGTTTAAAATACTTGTATTTATTTTGGTTGACGGGTGGAATCTGATTGTAATGGGACTTGTGGAGAGTTTTAAGTAAATGGGTA
>JALTBU010000064.1 GCA_027008345.1 Nautiliaceae bacterium
CGACCGCTTTCAATTTCAAGCTCTTTCATTTCCTCTCTAAAAGTTTCTCTAAAATCTTTTAGAAAATCATTTTCGCTTGGATTTGCGGGAATAGTTATATTTGCTTGTTCTAAGCCTTTTAAAAGGCTATTAAAGCCTGTTGTATAGTCTAATGCACTTTTAGGGCTTAATTTCATTGTGCGTTGTTCCAAGAAGTCTCTAATAGTGTCTTCTGTCATATATTGATTGATTTTCCCCTCTGTAATTCCGTTTTGTTCTAAATATTCCTTAAAATCTCTTAAATACATCTCTCTTTTTTCGGCAAGAGCGATAGAATGAGTAAAATTATCCTCTTGCATATGCCTACCTTCTCCAAGTCTTAAGGTCCTATGAAAAGCGTCTTTAATTTGCTTATCAAATGTTCCACCTCTTAAATTTGCCATTTTAAGCCTCTGTAAGCGTTTTTTGTTGTTTTAGTAGTCTGTATATGCTTGAATAAGAAATTTTTGCTTTATGAGCTTCTAAAAGCCATTTTTCAATGCGTCTAACTCCCCAACCCTGATTATGTAATTCTATAATCTCACTTGCATACTTTTTTAAAAGAGGATTTTTTACATTTTCAAGATTTATTTTTTTCATTTTTTGGGCGTTTTGGATTTCTTTCTCGTGTATATCGTTTAATATTTTGTTTATTCCTTTTGCAAGGCTTATAGTTGTATTTCCGTTTTTTTCAATCCAGCCTTTTAGTCTTGCAAGAAATAAAACTGCATTTTTCTCATCTTTTATCGCTAATTTTTTCATTAATGGTTTTAT
The DNA here is from genome assembly GCA_027008345.1 of Nautiliaceae bacterium. Classification (GTDB taxonomy): domain Bacteria; phylum Campylobacterota; class Campylobacteria; order Campylobacterales; family Nautiliaceae; genus JALTBU01. The sequence continues at coordinate 793 of JALTBU010000064.1, forward strand.
TTGTGTTTGCGGTAACATTTTTACTCCTTTTTGTGTTGCATTCTGTTATCAGATTAAGAGTGGCACGGGGCTTGGATTAACTAACGACTTGGGCGATGAGCTATCGTGGCGACCCCGTGCCACGCACGGCGACTTGCTTCGCCGTGTCATCAGGGTAATTTATCTATATCTCCAAACGGAAATATAGATAAATCTCCACGACCAAGTCTGTGGAGTTCCAACCGAGAAGGATTTTTTTAATTACAAAAAATTTAAAAAAGCGGAGCGTTGTTCTAACTTCTTTTTAATATGGCAGTCGTCGGCTAATTGTTAAGACCTGCGATTTTTTTTAAGGTAGTTATCGCGAAACTACCAAAAGCAACTTATATTCTTAACTTTGCAAGCTACACCGCCAGCGTTTTATCCTGAGTGAGCTTCACCTGTATTTTAATTCTTGCACTGCCATTTTCTAACCTCCTTTCTAAATTTTTTTCTAATTATTTCTTTCCCAGAGCTTCAAGCCTCTTGCGTTTTGTTTAAAATAGTTTTGAAACGCTGTTTCAATGTTTTTGAAACGTTTTATTAAGCGTTTCAAATTCCCCTTAATTGTCTTAATTCGGGGACTTTTTAAGTTCCACTCATTAAGACAATGGCTTCGCCCGTCTCTTTTCCTTGCCAGTGGCAAGGACGCTCCGCTAAAAGAGACGGGCTTCGCCCTACATAACCACCCCCTCGCTCACTCCCAATAGGGAGTGGCTCGGTTGTGGTTGCAAGCTGTCGCTTGCATTACATAATGCACCTGCTCCTGCACCTTAAAAGGTGCGTCGCAGTGCATTTGCACTTCGTGCAATTAAGCTCGCTTTGCTCGCTCCGTTTCGCTACGCTCAACGGCTAAATAGTCTATATAGTTATCTAATGTGCCGTTTGCGTAGCTACTTTGGAGCAAACATTGCGAAACTTAATGCACAAGTGCTTCTAACTCCTTTCAAAACTTAACAACTCTTTTCAAATGGATTTAAAATGTAGTTTTAAAGTAGTTTCTAACTTCTCTCAACCCTGCCTCGGGGTAAAATCAGGGCATACTTCACCCCTTTTTACTGCCTTATTTTTTTTAAAAAAAAACAAGGACAGCCTTCTCGGACACCCGAGGCAATACTAATGCTCTCCGGGCGGAGAGCTACCAAGCGCACTTGCTTCCGCAGGTTGTGGCATATAGCCAGAACCATACGGGGCGGGAGCAGGCGTGCGTCGCCTGTTATTCTCCTACCCTTAGCCTTGCCCCATCGGCAAGGTCGCACGCATAAAAGCGTGAAAGTATTGTTATTATAGCATATTTTGGGGGAAAGATTAAGTCTATGGAGTATCGACACAACGCACAAGGCGTCGTGGGCGGTGCGGAGAGGTTAAGCAACTCTCTTGCCCTGTTGTAAGTCCTTGCAAGCTCCGCACCGCTTAAAATAGTGCATACTTTGAATTGCCCGCCGTATCGTTGTTTTCTTAAAATTATCATATTGTCTTGAAAAAAAGGTAATACTCCAAATCCCCGTAATAGTGGGGATTTGACCTGCCACTGCGTATGTGGCTCACTTGCATTAAGTTATTTTTCTTAATGTGGTTTGTGTTTAATTGCGTAAATATATAACCCGATTGTCGCTATTAAAAGAATTGTTGTTGCTATTACGCCGATATTCATATTAAGCCCTCGTCTTTTGCTTGTTTGAGTTATTTTTCGTGGTGGGGTTTTTTATTGTCAGGTTTTACTAATAGTGCAAAAATAAACATTCCTGTTGCTATTATTGCTAATGCTATATAAATTTCAATCATTGTCAGCT
>JALTBU010000065.1 GCA_027008345.1 Nautiliaceae bacterium
TTATAAGCCATTCTTCCGGCAATTACCGCATATTTCATAGCCTCAGCCATTGCTATTGGATTTTTTGCCTGTGCTATTGCTGTATTTGTAAGAACTCCATCAGCCCCAAGCTCCATTGCAACAGCCGCGTCACTTGCAGTACCAATTCCGGCATCTACGATTACAGGCACATTTACTGCATCTTTTACAAATACCACATTGTATCTGTTTTGAACACCAAGACCGCTTCCAATAGGTGCAGCAAGAGGCATCACAGCAGCAGCTCCGGCGTTTTCAAGTCTTTTTGCCATAATCGGGTCATCATTTGTATATGCCATAATAGTAAAATCTTCTTTTGCCAATATTTCACAGGCTTTAAGCGTTTCCATAACATCAGGATAAAGTGTTTTTGCAGTATCCCCTATTACTTCAAGTTTGATAATATCAATACCTGTAGCTTCTCTTACAAGTCTAAAAAGAGTAATAGCTTCTTCTGCGGTAGTACATCCTGCTGAATTTGGAAGTATTTTTACATCTGTATCTTTAAAATAATCCATCAAATTTTCTTCATTTGGATCCATTATATTTACACGTCTAACAGCAACTGTTATCATCTCTGCACCGCTTGCTAATGTTGCATCACGGGTTGTCTTAAAATCAGGATATTTTCCACTTCCTACAATAAGTCTGCTTGTAAATTCATATTTTCCTATTTTTAAGATATCACTCATTTTTATCCTTTTTATTCTATTATATCATCAAATTTATTTTTTTCAACTGTTCTTTTTAATTTTTATATAGTCCCAAATCTCTTTATCTCCAAGTAATCCTCTTCTTGCAAATAACATTATTAAAAGAAGTAAAATACTAAATACCACCATTCTAAGCCCTGGAATTCCATGAATCGGTCCTAAACTCCAAGTCGCATCATCAAGAGGTCTTAATAACTCCATACTTCCTAAAAAGAGTATTGTCCCAATAATGGCTCCACTCATACTTCCAAGACCGCCAAGAACGATAATAATAAGTAATTGGAAAGTAAGCATAAATGTAAACTGATCAGGTGAAATTGATCCTATTGAACTAGCCAATAGTCCTCCTCCAACTCCTTCAAAAAATGCGCTTGTCATAAATGCAAGCGTTTTTGTTTTGAATGTATGCACTCCCATAGCAAGCGCTGCATCCTCATCATCTCTTACTGCTTTCATTGCCCTTCCAAATTTTGAATATACAATATTATATACAAGAATTACAGCAATCAAACAAGCTACTCCAATCCAAAAATAACTTGCAAATCCAGGAATTGAATCAAGTCCCATAGAACCGTTTGAAATTTCAGGATTGTTTATAAGAAAAATTCTGATAATAAATCCAAATCCAAGTGTTACGATAGCCAAGTAATCACCCCTAACCCTAAATACCGGAAACGCAAGTGTTAAAGCCACAAGCGAAGAAAAAGCCCCACTTATCAAAAGTGCTAAAAATGGATTAAAAGGTTTACTAGGGTCTAAAAAGACATCTCGAATTAAAGGAAGTGGTTCTGATAGCATATAAAGTTCACTTTTAATTTCAGGTGAAAGAAGCAATATCGCAGTCACATATGCACCGATTGCAACAAATCCATTTGGTTCAAGTGAAAACTGCCCGGTAACCCCATTTATGAGGTTATAGCTTATTGCAAGAATTATGAAAATATATATGTTTCCAAGTACTGTAATTGTATAGCTTCCAAATATTTTAGGAGAAAAATACAAAAATACCAAAAAAACAGCTGTTACAATTGCTATTACACTGAAATATTTTTTTGCACTCATTTTAAAACCTTTGTCTTTCAAAGTCTATACCCATAATTCCAGTTGGTTTAAATAAAAGCACAAAAATAAGTAAAATAAATGCAAAAGCATCTTTCCAGCCTCCAAGTTCCGGTAAAAACCCTGGAACCGCAACTTCTACAAATCCTAAAATAAATCCACCTATCACAGCTCCTGTTACACTCCCGATACCTCCGACAACCGCCGCGGCAAATGCTTTAAGACCTACAAGCATACCCATATAAGGATCAATACTAGGATATGCCATAGCATATGCAACGCCACCTATTGCCGCAAGAGCAGAGCCAAGAGCAAATACAAAACCGATAATGAAATTCGAATTTGCCCCCATAAGTTTTACCGTATAAATATCAAATGCAAGGGCTCTTATGGCAATACCTACTTTTGTTTTGTAAAGGATATATAATACTCCCAAAAGCAAAATAAGTGTTAAAATCGGCACTATTATAGTAAGAACAGGTATCGTAAGAGGACCTATATGTATAATTGTAGAAAACCATTTCGGAAAATAAAACGCCTGATATGTACCGCCCAAATATTGGTTTGCGATAACATTGAAAAGACTTTCAAGAAAAAATGAAATACCAATAGCAGTAATTAAAAGTGAAATTTTAGGAGCACCTTTATCCAGCAAAGGCTTATATGCACTCACATAAGTTAAAATTCCCACAATTGAAGTTATGATAATAGAAATCGCAACCGCCGTAAAAAACACCGGCATACTAATATGGTCAAAATGCCAACCAGTAAGAAGACCAAGAGCAATAAATGCACTAAACGCCCCAACCATCATAATATCACCGTGAGCAAAGTTGATAAGTCTTAGCACACCGTATACAAGAGTATATCCAATAGCAATCAAGGCATACATACTCCCAAGCGAAAATCCGTTAATGATTTGCTGTAAGACAAACCCAATATCCATTTGACAACCTTTAAGTAATTATTGGGTTATTATAGCAAGTTATTAAGAAAAAGGAGATTATTTAAAAGTTTTTTAAAACAAATCTTTGATATGTAAAAATAAATCTATATTTACAGGTACAATTAAAAATATAAAGTAGTAATATATTTGTTTCATAATTTCCCCCGAGAACTTTGTTTTAGGAATTATAAAACTTTTAAATGACACTAAGGTGATAAAAAAGGAAGGAGGGAATTAAGGTTTTACCAGTTCTACGAACTGAGTTTTACCGTCTACGATTTTTTCGATAACCGCAGGTTTATTAACAGGGTTTCCTGTTTTAGGGTCAATTGTAAGATATCCTGTTACAGCTTCAAGATTTTTAGTGTGTCTTATTGCATTATTTACACATGCTTTAAATTGAGATAAATTTTGAGAATTAGCAGGTGTATCACATTGTTTTACTGCATTATAAATTAAAAGATATCCATCAGCACCTGTTGCTGCAAATGCGCTTGGAGCTCTGTGATATTTTGCTTTGAATTCTTTAATAAATTTGGCTGAAAGAGGTGTTGGAGCTTTTGCCGCGTCAAAGTGGTCTGTATACATAACACCGTTTGCCGCTTTTCCGGCAAGTTTTTTAAGTAGCCCTGGGTCTGCTATACCATCACCACCCATTACAGGAGCTTTTACCCCAGCAGCTCTAAGTTGTCTTAAAAAAAGACCTTCTTCTGGTGCATAAATTGGAGTGTAGATAAATTGAGGATGTAATCTTTTTATTTGAGCAACTTGAGCGTTGAAATCTTTATCACCTGTATTGATAAATAAAGTTTTTAAAATTTTTCCACCACCTTTTTTATATGCTTTCATAAATGCTTTTGCAAGACCAACTGAATAGTCCTGTTTCATATCAAATACTACAACAGCATTTTTTAAATGATGTTCAAGTGCATATTTTGCAGCGACTGTTCCTTGGAAATCATCTGTAAAACAAGCCCTTGTAATATATTTAGTTCCTTTTGTAACTCTTGGGTTTGTTGCAATTTGAGTAACTGTCGGTGTTTTTGTATCGTTTGCAAATCTTTTAACTGCAAGTGCCATAGAACTTGCAAGAGGACCTTCAACAGCTACAACATTTTCGTTTGACACAAGTCTTTTATATCCGTTGACTGTTTGGATTTTATCAAATTGATTGTCAACTACAACAAGTTTAATAGTATCCCCGTTTGGAAGTTTATTGTATTTTGAATGAATAAGATTAATACCATCAAGAGTTTTTTGACCAAATGCTGCAATTGGCCCTGTCAGAGGCTGTAAAACACCCACTTTAATCTCTTTTGCCATAAGCGTAGAGGCTACAAGCGCACTAAGCCCTATTGCCACAAGTTTTTTCATTTAATCTCCTTTTATGTTAAAATTACCGATATATTATATCAAAAATGATAAAAACAAAAAGGGATTTAATGATAGATTTAAAACTTCTTGAAAGAGATTTTGAAAACACCTCTAAAAAATTAAGACTAAAAGGTGTTGATGAAAATATTTTATTTGAAATAAAAACACTTTTTGAAGAAAAAAAGAAAATCCAGACAGAACTTGAAAAATACCAAAATCAAAGAAATATCCTCTCAAAAGAGATAGGAAAACTTATGAAAGAAGGCAAACCCCAAGAGGCAGAAAATATTAAAAAAGAAGTTGCCGAAATAAAAAATAAAATTGAAGAGCTTAATTCAAAATTAAAAGAGATAGAAGAAAATTTATATTCAAAAGCGCTCAATATCCCAAATATTCCGGATGAAGATGTACCGATTGGTAAAGATGAAAATGACAATGTAGAAATAAAAAGAGTCGGTGAAATACCAAAATTTGATTTTGAGCCAAAAAGTCATGATGAACTCGGCGAAAAACTTAATTGGCTTGATTTTGCAAGAGGCGTAAAGCTGGCAAAAAGCCGTTTTACAGTGCTTAAAAATGATGCGGCAAGAATAGAAAGAGCTTTGATTAATTTCTTTTTAGACCATAACAGAAGCTGGGGATTTGAAGAAGTTTATGTACCGTTTCTTGTAAACAGCGAGACAATGACCGCAACGGGACAACTTCCAAAATTCAAAGATGATTTGTTTAAGATTGAAGATGAAGATTTGTATCTTATTCCAACAGCCGAAGTTCCTCTTACAAATCTGTTCAGAAATGAAATTATCACTAATTTAGAAAAGCCTATCAAACTTACAGCTTACACTCCTTGTTTTAGAAAAGAAGCGGGGAGCTATGGAAAAGACACAAAAGGTATAATACGTCAGCATCAGTTTGACAAAGTAGAACTTGTTGCTATTACTAAGCCAGAAGAGAGTGATAAAGTATTTGAAGAAATGGTTGAGTGTGCAAGCAAAGCACTAGAAAAATTAGAACTTCCATATAGACAAGTTATGCTATGCAGTGGAGATCTCGGATTCAGCGCGGCAAAAACAATAGACCTTGAAGTATGGATTCCATCTCAAAATAAATACAGGGAAATAAGTTCTATTTCAAATACAAGGGATTTTCAGGCAAGACGTGGTAAAATAAGATATAAAGAAGGTAAAAAAAACAGACTCGTTCATACACTAAACGGAAGCTCTCTGGCTGTGGGAAGAACGCTTGTAGCAATTATGGAAAATTATCAGACAAAAGACGGAAAAATAGAAATACCAAAAGTTTTACAAAAGTATCTATAAGGTGAAATTTGGCTGAAGAAAATGTAATAGTAATAGAAGAAGGCGAAGAAAAAAAGAAAGATAATAAAAAAATATATATTATAATCGCTCTTCTTTTAGCAGTTTTAATAATGCTTCTTCTGCTTTTGCTTGTAGTGGTAAAAAAGAAAAAAGAAGAAAAAAAACAAAGCTTCAATGTCGAAAAAATAGTCAAAAAACTTGAAAAAAAATCAATTCCCAAAGACGAACTTAAAATTCTTATAAAAAAAGCAAATATATTATATAAAATCGGGAAAAAAGAACAAGCTCTAAAAATGCTTGAAAAAATAGCCACTTATTCTGAGAGTCTTTCTTTATATAATTTAGGGGTTATAAAACTTCAAGAAAAAAAATATAAAGAAGCCTTACAATACTTTCAAAAAGCCATAAAAAATAAAGATTCAAGAACTCTCAGTGCTATAAATGCCGCTTATGCAGCTTTAATGTTAAATAATAAACCACTTTTTAAATATTATATAAATTTAGCTTATTTATATCTTCCTGAACTTGCCAAAAATAAAAATTACCCTTATTATTACGCCGTAGTGATGTATTACAAAGGATATGAATATGAAACTATTCCAGCCCTTAAAATAAAAACGGATTATGAACCAAATAAAATTTTATCAGCAGTATATGAATACTTAAAAGACCCTTTTAATGCACAAAAATACGAAAAAAATCCTCTTTATAAAGGCTTGGAACTTGCACAAATCGGCGAATATCAGCTGGCAAGAGATTATCTTCAAAACACTTCTGCCCCAGAGGGGGAATTTGCCCTTGGACTTGTCGATTTAAAACTTGGGCTTTATAAAAATGCTTCCATAATTTTCAAAAAATATCAAAACCAAAATATATTTCCCATATTCGCATACCTTAAACCTTCTCTTTTTGATATAAAAACAGCTCAAAAAGAATTTAAAAACAACTTTTTAGCAAACAAAAAAGATTTTTACGACCTATTTTTTTATTATGCACCTTATAAAGTAATTAATATGAATAAAACTATTGAATATCTTCAAAAAGGAATTGCCGGTATTCCGCTTGGCTCAATAGAAGAAGCTCAAAGCTCTCTTTCAAAAAGTGCGTTTTTATCAAATTTAAATTTACAAATAGCAAAGGCAATTAGACTTGCGTTAAAAGGACATATATTTTTGGCAAATAAAGAATTTAAAAAACTTTACCAAAAAAGAAAAGATTCATATATCATCAATTACAATCTTGCTTTAACATATGCACAGCTTGGAGACTACAAAAAGGCTTATATACACTTTTTAAAAGCTTACCATCTAAATCCTTATGATTTAAAAAGCGGAATTTTTGCACTTTATGCAGCAGACAAAACCAATATACAAAATCAATATCTCATAGCCTCAATAAAAGACGACCTCACAGACAAAACAGAGCTTGAAAATGCAATGCTTGCAATTTATACAGGCGATACTGTCACAATGGCAGCATTTAGTGAAAAACCTGTAAAAGACAAACCTTTATGGATTCTAACTGACCTTACAATAAAAGCTATTTTTAATAAAGATTATTTAAATGAAGCCATTAGACTTAACAGTATGTTTGAAAATGATTTAATAAGTAATCTCTTATATTTTTACGCCCAAAATAAAAACCTGCCTGTAAATAAAATTGCACAAAAATACCAGGCGTTTTTTTATCATTTAATCCCTTATTTAAATGAGTTTTACTACGGTGCATCGGTTGCAAGAGAATGGTTTTTTGATTTTGCAAGAATTTCTGGACTTATGAACAGAGTTAGAATACTGCTTGTAAAAAAAGCAAAAGAAGAAAATTTCGATATTATTCCAATACTTAAAAGACTTGCTTTTGCCGATTTCTACACACAACATTTTGAAGAAAGCTATACAATTTATAATGATTTGATTAACAATAAAAACATCAATGACGCCAAAACACTCTATTATGCCGCAACAGCGGCAATAGGTGCAGGACATCATAATAATGCAATAGCACTTATGACACTTGCAAAACTTAAAAACCCACTTTACGCTGAACCACGTTTTGCCCTTGGTCTTTTATGGCAAGAAGCAAATAATCTAAATGCCGCTTCAATACAATATTCTAAAATCCCAAACGGTTTCAAAAGCCAATTTTTTAATTTTAACATAAAACAAATTAATGAATAATTAATGCTCTTTGAGGTATAATACAAACAAAAAAGGACAAAAATGAAATTTTCGTCAAAAGATTTCGGCTCAAATGTAAATAAAACATTTGAGAGAGCAACTACAAATTACGAGCAGACAAATACAATTGAAAATATTAATGTATTTGTGAAAAGAGTATATCAACTGCTTGCAGGAAGTCTGCTGGCCGGAGCTGTCGGAGCTTATGTAGGAATGGGATTTGTACAAAATATGATAAATCCTGCCACAGGCAGTCTTACTTTTACTTACTGGGGAGCCGTAATCTTGGAATTTGTTTTATTAATTGGCTTAATGTTTGCAAAAAATAAAACTCCACTTAATTTAATTTTACTTTTTGCTTTTACATTTATGACAGGATTTACTCTATCACCTACTCTTGCAATGTTTATAGCTGCAAATATGGGATATGTAATCGGTGAAGCGTTTTTACTTACTGCCGTAGCATTTGGAGGACTTACACTATTTGCAATGAATACAAAAAGAGATTTTACAGGTATTGGGAAAATTTTATTTATTTCTTTAATAGTTTTAATAGTTGCAGGAATATTAAATATTTTCTTACATCTTCCAATGCTTCAATTATTGATTGCAAGTGTTGGGGCTATACTTTTTAGTTTTTTTATTCTTTATGACACTCAAAACATTATCAGAGGAAATATTACAAATGAAGTTGAAGCAGCAGTTGCACTTTATCTTGACTTTCTAAACCTCTTTATATCACTTCTTCAAATTTTAGGATTTTTAAATCGTGAAGAGTAATCTTCCTCTTCGCACTATTGATGCAAACCTCAACAGATTCAAAGAAGGTATAAGAGTTGTTGAGGATATTTTAAGATACGAATACAACTCTCCACTTGCAAAAGAGTTAAAAACTTTAAGACACATCAAAATACCAAATTATGATGAAATTA
>JALTBU010000066.1 GCA_027008345.1 Nautiliaceae bacterium
TCTACCATATCCAAGACCTCTGCCGTTTTCATATGGGTATTCATCAAATTTAGTCACTTCTCTCATGTTTTCCTCCTTAATCTCACTTAAAATTTCTTCAATATCTTTTTTTTCAGTTTCAATAGCTCTTATCCCTTCAAATTCTAAATTTCTAATCATACCTTCTCCAAAATCTCTACTTACCAATACATCCACACCTGCTTCTGCTAAAAGAGGTGGAATTACTCTACCTGTTCCAAGTCCTCTGTGACCTTGTGTATTTTTTAAATCAATATGTTCTTCTTGAATTTTTTTCATAATAGGATTTTCAATATAAAATTTTTCACCTGTATTGGTGTCAACTATTAAAAATCCTTTTGCAAGTCCTATGTGGCTTGCTATTGTTTTTTGATTGTTAGTTGGAAATGCAATTCTCATTTTCTCCTCCTTAAAAGTTTTGAATTTCTATTGCTTTGCCTAAAATTAAAGCATTTGCAATTTTTTTTCTTGCATTATTTAAAATTCTGCTAAAAGTTGGACGTGATACTTCCATTTGACTTGCCGCATCTTCTTGATAAAGACCTTCAAAGTCGGCAAGCCTTATAGCCTCAATTTCATCTTTTGTTAGGACTTCATATTCTAAATCATGTCCTGGTATCCCACATGGTTTGAAGCAGTTGTGATGAAATCTGCCTCTTATTCTTCGTCTAACTCTTCGTGGCATTTTTTTTCCTTTTGAGCATATGTTCAATGAAATTGTACAACTTTTTTGAACATATGTCAAGAAAATTGAAATAAAATTTAAAAAATCTTTTATTAATGGCTAAAAAAGAAAAAAAGTTTTTTTTAAAATTTATTTTAAGAGGAGGTATAGAAGTAAAAAATTCACAAAAAGAGAAACAAAAAAAGCAATTTTATAAGCTTTTGCTGGGTCTCTTTGAATTAAAGACTTGCTTTTGTCAAAATATGGTTTTACCTTTTGCGGGTGAGTCAGTTCAAAAAGCATTTCTGAATAATGTTTGTAGCGTTTATCCGGATTTATTTCAATACTTCTTAAAATAACACTGTTTAGCCAATCAGGAATTTTTGGATTTAATTTTTTAGGCTCTTTTGGAGATTTAAAAGTAGGATTTGAAAATGGTTCAATCTCTCCATATGGAAGTTTGCCAGTTAAAGCTTCATATAAAGTAACTCCAATAGCAAAAATTTCTGTGCTCTCATTTATCAAAGCATCTTTAAATCTCTCAGGTGCTAAGTAGCTTGGAGTTCCGGCTTTTGTGTTGATTGAATAAATTTCAGTTATATTTCCAAAGTCTATTATTTTAAAAATAATTTTGTCTTTTCTTTTGCTAACTATTATATTTTCAGGTTTTATATCAGCATGGACTAAATCATATTTTAAAAGATACTGCGAAGCATTAAGAAGGGTTTTAGCTAAATTTATTGCATCATCAATATGAAGCGGTTTTTTATACTTTTTTAAATTGACTCCGTCAATATATTCTTGAATGTAATATCTATAAGATCTTTTTTTAGGAATTACCGCTTTTGGAAAAAATCCAGCTTTAAGTCTTACGGCATTCCAGGCTTCTTTTATATATTGATCAAGCAAATGTTCATTCTCTTTTGCTTCAATTAAAGGAAATTTCATTACATATTTTTTATCTTTTTTTTCAACTAACCAAGTTCTATTATTTTGAATTAGAGGTTTTATTAGCTTATATCCATCTATTATTTGATCTTTTTTAAGAGTTTCTGGTATTTCAAGGTTTAGTTTTTTTAATTTATTAATAGGTGGTAAATTTTTAATTTTAATAACTATTGCACTTGTATCATCAGGTAAATTATCATTAACTTTTTTTGAAGCGGCTTTAACTAAATTATATGCTCCTAAATCCATAAATCTTTTTATCTCTTCTTCATCTAAAACATTATAAAGCCCGTCACTGCAAAGTAGTATTTCATCATTTTTTTGAAGTTCATTTTCAAAATAATAGATATTAATGTTTTCTTTCATTCCGATTGCTTCAAGAAGCATATTATCTTCGCTTTGATCAAGTGAAAGTTGTATTAAATTGTTATCTCTTTTTAAATAAATCCGAGTGTCTCCCACATTAGCACCGTATAATCTGTCATTTTCTATTACTACAAGTGCAAGAGTTGTAAGCAATTCTTCTCTTTCATAAAGATTTAAACTTTCATTATAAAGAATTTTATTTATAGAAGTAATAAAAGTTTTTATTGTTTTTTCAAGAGGCCATGATTTTATTCGGTTTTTAAAGTTATTTATCAAATATTTTACTACTCTTTTTGCCGCTTCTCTTCCTCCATCGGCACTTCCAACACCATCACACAAAACAGCTACAGTTAAATCATCAAACTTTTTAACATCTAAATAATCATCACCTATTAAATCTTTACCTTTTGCAAGGGAAAAAGAGGTTATCAAATTCTCCCTCCTGCTACCGCTCCCCAAGTAGTTCTCCATCTTGTTTTTACTAGACTAAGCCCAATAATTCCAACTATTACCACTCCTGCAAAAATTAAAAATCCAGCTGAATAGCTTCCAAATGTAGCTTTACTCCA
>JALTBU010000067.1 GCA_027008345.1 Nautiliaceae bacterium
TAATGCATTATTTATTTTTATGGAAGGCAAAAGCAAAACCATTCTGGTATTTAATACCTGATTAATAGTAACAAGTAAAATATAAAAGGAGAAGTTATGGCTATAAGAAGTCCTCAAATCGGTTTAAAAATGAAAGAGTGGGAAAAAAGAGCGTATGATGATACAAAATTTGGTATGTATCCTACTCCTTTTGAGAGATGGAAAAGGAAATGTATCATTTGGCAATTTATTAGATTTGTTGTTTTATCATTAAAATTCAAAAAAACAGCATCTGTTAATGAATAATTTGCAAATATTTATGTATAATTAAGAAAAAAAATAAGGAGTCTTTATGGCATTAGAATTAACAAAAGATAATTTCGTAGATACAATTAAAAACGCAAAAGTTGCAGTAGTGGATTTTTGGGCACCATGGTGTGGACCATGTAGAATGATTGCCCCAATTATTGAAGAATTAAGTGAAGAATATAAAGATAAAGGCGTAGTTGTAGGAAAAATCAATACTGACGAACAACAAGAACTTGCAATGCAATTTGGAATCAGAAGTATTCCAACAGTTCTTTTCTTTAAAAATGGTGAACTTGCAGACAGTATGATAGGTGCTGCTCCAAAAGCTATGTATGAAGAAAAAATTAACGCACTTCTTGGAGAGTAAGTATAAAATCTAAATTTTTTTATACTTTCAGCTCCTTTTTTGGAGCATTAATGGTAGCTGCATTTTTTTTCTACTATAATTACAAATTCAGTGAATATAAATTTATTGATTTTGATAAGCTTACTTTTTATACAAAAAATGATATTTTTGTACCAAAAGAAAAAGAATATTATCTTATACTTTTTAGCTCACGAATGTCTGATATTAATAAATTAATAAAAAAACTTCCTAAACATTATCCAATACTTGTTGTCGATATTTATCAAAAAAGAGAAAAAATACCTAATATTATCTATACAACTGCCGGAATAAATACTATAATTAAATTGATTCAATATTTGAATATTTATGAAGTACCAGTGGCTGTAAAAATTAAAAAATATCATAAACATTTATATAAACAAGACAGTCCGCTTGAAGTTTTAAAGTAAGATATGAAAATCTTGTTTTCATATCTTACTTTAAAGGATAAAAAATGTATGATATCATCATAATTGGAGCAGGTCCTGCCGGACTTAGTGCAGGAATATATACAAGCAGACTTGGAGCTAAAACACTGATACTTGAAAAATTAAATCCGGGCGGACAGATTACATTAAGTAGTGAAATAGAAAATTATCCGGGAATTTGTGAAGTAAAAAGTGGACTTGAGTTTATGGCTTGCTGGCCAGAACAAGCCAAAAAATTCGGTGCTGAGATTAAAAGTGAAGAAGCAATTAAATTATCAATAGAAAATGGAAAATGGAAAATTAATACACATAAAAATTCTTATGAAGCAAAATCGGTAATTGTAGCAACTGGTTCAACTCCTAAAAAAGCAGGATTTGAAGGAGAAATTGAATATACAGGAAAAGGTGTAAGTTATTGTGCAGTATGTGATGGATTTTTTTATAAAGATAAAATTGTAGCAGTAATCGGGGGTGGAGATACTGCGCTTGAAGAAGCATTATATTTAAGTAAAATTGCAAAAAAAGTTTATTTAATACATAGAAGAGATAAATTCAGAGCCGCTCCATCCACCCAAAAAAAAGTATTTAATACTTCTAATATTAAAATAATTTATAATGAAACTGTAAAAAAAGTATTTGGAAAAAATTTTGTAGAAGGTATAATTCTATCTTCAAATAAAGAAATAAAAGTTGATGGTGTATTTGTATTCGTAGGAATGAAAGTCAATAATGAATTGGTTAAAAACTTAGTTGATTTAAATGAATGGGGAGAAGTGAAAGTAAATTTAAAAATGGAAACTTCTCTTAAAGGTTTATATGCAGCGGGTGATATCAGGCAAAATAGTGTAAAACAAGTAGTTGCCGCCGCAGGTGACGGTGCAGTGGCTGGTATAAATGCTGTAAAATTTATCGAACATACAAAAGAATAAATATTAAAAGATATATAATACTAAAATTTAGAATTGTAAAATAAAGGAGAATAAATGAAATATGGAATTGTAGGAGCAACAGGAAGAGTTGGTCAGCTTTTAGTAAAAATTTTAAAAGAAAACAATGAAAAAATCGGAGCCGTAATGTTTGAAGGAAAACAGACAATAGATTTTGATACTGATACAGTAATTACGAATGATGCAAAGACACTTCTTGAAAATTCAGATGTTGTAATAGATTTTTCGGCTCCAATTGCTACACAAAAACTTCTGGAAGCTGCTTTACAAAACCCAAAACCTCTTGTAATTGCAACCACAGGTCTTAATGACCATCAAAAAAATTTAATGTTAGAAGCAAGCAAAAAAGCTCCTATTCTTTATGCAACAAATATGAGTTTAGGTGTTGCTATACTTAATAAACTTGTTGCAATGGTGAGCGAAAAATTAAAAGATTTTGATATAGAAATAGTTGAACAGCACCACAGATACAAAGTGGACGCTCCAAGCGGAACAGCTTTGACTCTTGCTGAGAGCTGTGCAAAAGCCAGAGGGCTTAATCTAAAAGATGTAATGGTTACAGGTAGAAGCGGACATGTCGGAGCAAGAACTAAAGATGAAATTGGTGTTTTTGCAGTAAGAGGCGGAGATGTTGTCGGAAGACATACTGTTGGATTTTATAACGACGGTGAATTTTTAGAGCTTAATCATACAGCAACAAGTAGAGAAACATTTGCAAGAGGTGCAATTAAAGTAGCAAAATGGCTTGTTAATCAAAAGCCTGGAATTTATTCAATTAACGATGCATTAGGAATATAAGGAAGTAATATGTGTTCAGTAGTAGGAATATACGGAAATGAAAATGCAAGTAAACTTGCTTTTTACGCACTCTTTTCAATGCAGCACAGAGGCCAAGAAGCAGCAGGTATCAGCAGCTCATATGAAGGCAAAATAAAAACAGTAAAAGACAGAGGACTTGTTACACAAATTTTTAAAGAAGAGCATTTTAAAATATTAAAAGGCAATATGGCGATAGGTCATACCAGATATTCAACGGCGGGAGATGATTCTATACTTGATGCTCAGCCTGTATTTGCCAAATACGGACTTGGAGAAATTTCAATTGTTCATAATGGAAATCTTGTAAATGCAAAAGAAATAAGAGAAGAATTAACAAAAAAAGGTGCAATTTTTCAGACAAATATGGATACCGAAAATATTATCCATTTAATAGCCAAAGATTATCAAACCCCTACTCTTAAACAAAGAATAATAAATGCCGTTAAAAAAATAAAAGGAGCTTTTTCTTTAATAATTCTCAGTAGAAGTAAAATGTTTGCAATTCGCGATCCTTTTGGTTTCAGACCTTTAAGCCTTGGAAAATTAAAAAGCGGAGGATATATCGTAGCCAGCGAGACTTGTGCATTTGAACTTGTTGGGGCTGAATTTGTGAGAGATGTAAAACCAGGTGAGATGATTGTATTTGAAGACAATGAAATAAAAAGTGAAATGATTTTTGAGCCTACTCCTAAGCAATGTATTTTTGAATATATATATTTTGCAAGACCTGATAGCAATGTGTTTGGTAAAAATGTATATTCTGTTAGAAAACAGATGGGAAGAGAACTTGCAAAAGAATTACCTGTTGATGCTGATATGGTAGTCCCAGTACCTGACAGCGGAGTAGCAGCGGCACTTGGATATGCACAAGAGAGCGGTATTCCTTTTGAGATGGCTATTATGAGAAACCATTATGTCGGAAGAACATTTATTGAACCTACTCAAGAAGTAAGAGACCTTAAAGTTAAAATGAAACTCTCTCCTATTAAACACAAAATTGAAGGTAAAAAATTAGTTGTTATAGATGATAGTATAGTAAGAGGAACAACTTCAAGAAGAATTGTAAGAATGCTAAAAGAAGCTGGAGCAAAAGAAGTTCATATGAGAATAGCAAGTCCCGCCACAACTGGGCCATGTTATTATGGAGTTGATACACCAACAAAAGAAGAACTTATTGCTTCAAAAATGAATACAAATGAAATTTGCAAATATATAGAAGCAGACTCTTTGGCTTATCTTTCAATTGAGGGAGTTGTTAAAGCTGTAAAAGATAAAAAGGAAAATTACTGTTTCGCATGTTTTGACGGTGATTATCCTATTTTATAAACTAGACTTTTTTTCTCTTTTTTGTTATAAAAAGCCAAAAAAGAGGTATAATGGATAAATTATATACATTCGGAAAATATTTAAAACATAAATATAATAAAAAAATAAAAAAAGTTCCTATTTCAATACCCGGATTTACATGTCCTAATATTGATGGAACTGTAGCAAGAGGTGGATGTGTTTTTTGTGAAAATGAAAGTTTTTCTCCAAATTTTCAAAAAGAAAAATTTACTCTAAATCTCAAATCAAAAGAAAATCCATTACTTCAAAAACAGCTAAATGCACTTAAACTTCAATTTTTTAATACAGTTGAATTATATAAAAGAATTTATGCAAGTGAAAAATTTATTGTATATTTTCAAAGTTTTACAAATACTTATGCACCATTTGAGACATTAAAAACATTATATGACACAGCTTTAACTTTTCCTGATGTAATAGGTCTTAGTATTGGAACAAGGACAGATAGTATAACTGATGAAACATTAAATTATTTAAAAGAATTAAGTAAAGATTATGAAATATGGGTAGAATATGGAATTCAAAGCTCAAACGATGAAACTTTAAAAAGAATAAACAGAGGTCATGATTTTCAAAATGTAAAAGATACTATTAAAAAAACAAAAGATTTAGGGCTAAATGTTTGCGGACATTTAATTTTTGGACTTCCGGGAGAAACTCAGGATGATATGATAAAAAGTGTAAATGATACTATTGAATTAAACATAGATTCTATAAAATTTCACCCACTTTATGTAACAGATAATACATTACTTGCCATTGATTATAAAAAAGGAACTTTTATACCAATTTCAGAAAAAGATTATATCGATACTTTAATAAAAGCCATAAAAATGCTTCCGCAAAATGTATCAATTCAAAGAATGACGGCCGGTACTGCAAACCTTTTAGCACCTGAGTGGTGCAGAGACAAATCCAAACAAATGAGCCATATTCATAAAGCTCTTGTTAATGCGGGAATAAAATTGTAGATGACTAATAGAGGAGAGAGAATAAAAGTTTTTAGTTCAAAGTTTTGAGTTATTAAATATAATTAAGCCACATAGGCAAAAACTTTTGTGCTTTTTTAATTGTAGTAGTAGGCCCATGTCCTGGTAAAATTCTTTTATCATAAGGTATTTTTAAAAATTTTTTTATTGATTTTTTCATTGCTTTTGGATCAGAATATGGGAAATCAACCCTTCCAATACTTCCATCAAATATAAAATCCCCGCTAAACATATCTTCACCTATTTCTACCGTTACACTTCCCGGTGTATGTCCAGGGAAATGTCTTATCTTAACGTCATAATCCCCTATTTTATAATCTCCCTCTTCAATTAAAACATCAGCTTTGACTTTTGGAGGATTATATCCAAAAGGGTCATTTTCTAAAAAAAATGCATCTTCTTTATGAATATAAATTGGAATATTAAAATATTCTTTTATTTTTTTATCATCCCATATATGATCAAAATGTCCGTGTGTATTAATTATCGCCAAAGGATCTTTTACATGTTCTTTTACAAATTCAAATGCTCCAACTCCTGGATCAATTATAATTTTTCTATCTATAATATAACAGTTTGTATAAAATTCCCCACATGGCTTAACCAATATCTCCATTTCATTCCTTTAATTCTACTTCTTTTTCAACTCATCTACCCATATACTTATCAACTCTTACATTAACTTGCCTGTGCAAAACTTATTGCTCTTTTTTCCCTTATAACATTTACTTTAATTTCACCAGGAAAACTAACTTCATCAGAAACTCTTTTTGCTATCTCCCTGCTTAAAAGAACCGCTTCATCATCACTTATCAAATCAGCTTCAACAATCACCCTTATTTCCCTTCCGGCATTAAGAGCATATGCTTTTATAACACCTTCAAATGATGTTGCAATATCTTCAAGAGCTTTAACTCTTTTTAAGAACGCTTCAAGCACTTCCCTTCTTGCCCCCGGTCTTGCAGCAGAGAGTGCATCAGCGGTACACACTGCGGCTGATTCTATACTGCTTGGCTCTTCATGTCCGTGATGCGCTTTTATAGCATTTAATACAACATCAGGTTCACCGTATCTTTTACAGATATCATATCCAAGAGTTACATGGTCTCCTCCAAAATCGTGTGTTAACGCTTTTCCGATATCATGTAAAAGCCCTGCCCTTTTAGCAAGCATTTCATCTCCGCCCATTTCTGCGGCCATTATTCCTGCAAGATGAGCAACCTCCAATGAATGCCCCAATGCATTTTGACCGTAACTTGCTCTGTATCTGAGTCTACCGATAAGTTTTACAATTTCTGGATGGATACCTGCGCCAGCAAGCCCTAAATCAACTAAGATATCTTCACCTTCTTTTTTTACTTTTTCTTCAAATTCTTCTTCCACCTTTTTATATACTTCTTCAATTCTTGCCGGATGGATTCTGCCGTCTTCAATAAGTCTTTTTATAGTCTCAACAGCTATTTGGCGTCTGTAAATATTAAAACTGCTCACAGTAATAATCCCCGGTGTTTCATCTATGATGATATCACATCCGGTTACCATTTCAAGAGCTTTAATGTTTTTACCCTCTTTTCCTATAATTCTGCCTTTCATTTCATCATCACCGATAGGTACAACGTTTATAAGTCTCTCACCTGCAAAATCACCAGCATATCTTGTTGTAGCTTGTGCAATTATAAAATTGGCTTTTTTCTGAGCATTGTTTTCTGCTTCTTTTATAATTTTTCTTGTAAGATGTGCAACATCTTCTCTTAAAGACTCCTCAGTTTTTTTAAGAAGAAGATCTTTTGCCTCACTTTGTGTCATACCTGCTATATTTTCAAGAACCTTTTGAACTTCATTTAATTTTTCTTTATAAATTTGTTTTTGTTTTTCAAGTGCCATATACTCTTTTTCAAGCTCTTTTATTTTCTTTTCAGCCTCTTTTTCTTTTTGAAGCTGATTTTGAATCATTAATTCAATCTCTTCTTCTTTTTTTAAGATTTCATTTAATTTATTCTCATACTCTTTTTGAAGTTCAAGTTTTTGAATTTCATAAGAATTTTTTGCTTCAAGTTCAAGTTCTTTTGCCTTTGCTTTTGATTGTTCAAGTAATTTTTCTGCTTCATGTTCTATTGCTTTTGCTTTGGCTTTTGCATTGGCAAGATAAATTTCATATTTAGTCTTATCAAGTTTTTTCGCTATAAAATATCCCACGAGAAGCGAGACAGAAATAGCGAGAATTAATTCTATTATCATCATTTTTGCTCCTTATTTTAAAACTGATATATTCATCACCCCTGATATCATAATCATCTGTAATTTTATTTTTTGAAATACAAGGCTTTAACTGAACAAATACAATTTTAGGCCTATATTTAAGTGAGGCAAAGAACCTGTCATACATTCCTTTGCCAAATCCCACTCTTTTAAAAGCAGAATCGATTCCCACAACCGGGACAATTGCCAAATCTATTTTGGCTAAAGTTTTATTTTTATTGAGAGGTTCAAGAATTGAAAATTTTTTCTTTTTTAAAGGTAAACTATATTTTACCATTTTAAAACTTAAATCTTCCATAAACGGAACATAAATTTCTTTTTTTTCTTTTCTCAATTTTTTAATAAGTCCACTTATATCAACTTCATTTTCTAATGGAATAAAAAGAAGTATTCTTTTATGTTTTTTACAAACTTCATAAAGCATATTTGAAATTATTTTTGAATAATAATATCTGTTATGTTTATTAATATTCAGACATTTTTTACGAAAAACTTTTTTCATTTACGCCCTTTTGCTAAAATTCTATTTATATTATATAAGGAGAATTATGAAATATATATTATGGATTTTAATTATTGTTTTGATATCGGGATGTTCTAATCAAAAAAATTCTCAAAATAATACATTACAGACTAATAATACCAAAGAAAACAATATTTATAAAGAAAAAAGTAATAAAGAAACAAAAACAAAAAATAATAATATCATAATAATTAAAGGGGGTAGTTTTTCTCTTACTTTT
>JALTBU010000068.1 GCA_027008345.1 Nautiliaceae bacterium
ATCCTTTTACCGGCTTGTATGTAATAAATCATAAAAATTTTCATATTGTTAAATTTTTTACAAATGCAAAACTTGGCTGGTGGATGGCCGGAATAAAGCATAATGCTGTTTACGGCGGAACATATGCGAGTAAAGGGGAATTTTTAAATTTTTCAAAATTAAGTGTAAATACACCTGAAAATTCGGTTATAAGTGATATATTTTGCAGGGCATATGGAATTGGCAAAAAAAGAGGTTTTTTAGATACAAAGAGGCTTTTGCATTTTGTAAAATATGGATATTGGGGAGATGTTGGAATAAAAGTTGATGAAAATTTAATAGTTTTATATGTCGATCCTTTTTATACTACTATCAAACCCGGTGAGAAAATTTTATTTATAAATAATAAAAAAGCCACTCCTAAAACTTTTACAGATTTTGTTTTGCTTGGTAAAAAAAATCAAAAAGTATCAATAATAACTAATAAAAATAAATATCTTCTAAAAATCAGGAAACTTAAATATCTTTATACACCGCTTGAAAATTATGGTATTAAAGTTAATAAAAATCTTATAGTAACTTTGCCAAAATACCTTGCTTATAAATATTTTTTAAAAAGTGGTAAAATAATTGCAGTTAATCATAAAAAAATAAATAATTTTAATAAATTGCTATATCTCCTTTCTTTTGACAAAAATGTTACAATTACGGTAGAAAAAAACGGAATAAAAATTGATATACCTTTAAGGAAATAGATGGAAGAGTTTATAAAAGAAAATTTAATAAAAGCAAAATCTTTTCATCCTTATTTTGAAAAAGCACTTAATGAAATGCTGATAGCCGGTGGGAAAAGATTTAGACCTGAACTTTTGCTATCAGTCGTAAAGGCTTATAATCCACTTCTTTTAGATAATGCAAAATATGCGGCTTTTGCACTTGAGCTGATTCATACATATTCACTTATTCATGATGACCTGCCGGCTATGGATAACGCCTCTCTTAGAAGAGGACATCCGACTTTGCATATTACTTATGATGAAACTACTGCAATTCTTGTAGGAGATGCACTTAATACTTATGCTTTTGAAGTTTTAAGTAAAGCCCCTATGCATTCAGACATAAAAATAGAGCTTATTAAAACATTATCTGAAAATGCAGGACCAAATGGAATGG
The DNA here is from genome assembly GCA_027008345.1 of Nautiliaceae bacterium. Lineage (GTDB taxonomy): Bacteria > Campylobacterota > Campylobacteria > Campylobacterales > Nautiliaceae > JALTBU01. The sequence goes on from JALTBU010000068.1 coordinate 1,153, forward strand.
TTTTAGGTCAGGCAATTGATTGTTATTTTGAGAATAAAAAGCTTAATTTGGATGAGCTTAAATTTTTACATCTTAATAAAACAGGAAAATTGATAGCTGCAAGTTTGAAAATGGGAGCAATTATTGTAAATAAAACTGATTTGGCAGATAAATTGTATAATTTCGGTCTAAAACTTGGACTACTTTTTCAAATTCAGGATGATTTACTTGATCTTTTAGATGAGAAAGAAACAGGAAAAAGCAGTGGAGTTGATGAGAATAAAAATACTTTTGTGACATTGATTGGAGAGAAAGAAGCAGAAAAAAAAGCAGATAAACTGGCTAGCGAAATTGAAAAAGAGATGGAAAATTTTGATGAAAATTTAAAAACTGAACTTAAAAAATTGCTTAACAAATATCTTTATAGACATAAAAATTTAAAGGAAGAGAAATGAACTTAGAAATGAAGAAAAAAATGGCGGATACAATCAGGTTTTTGGCAGCGGATATGGTGCAAAAAGCAAATTCAGGTCACCCTGGAGCCGCTCTTGGAATGGCGGATATTTTTGTGGAATTTAGTGATATAGTAAGACTTACTCCTCATAATCCTAAATTTATAAATAGAGACAGAGTAGTATTCTCAGGCGGACATGCAACACCTCTTATTTATTCAATGCTTTATTTGTGGGGATTTGATATTACAATGGATGATTTAAAAAGCTTTAGACAGCTTGGCAGCATTACTCCGGGACACCCAGAGTATGGGCACACACCTGGAATCGAAGTTACCACCGGACCTCTTGGGCAAGGTGTGGCAAATGCGGTAGGTTTTGCAATGGCTAAAAAATTCATCTCAAACAAATTTCCTGAGATTGATCATAAAGTATGGTGTTTTTGCGGGGATGGGGATTTAGAAGAAGGGATTTCTTATGAAGCTTGTTCAATTGCCGGGACAGAAAAGCTTGAAGATTTAATTTTAATATATGACAGCAATAACATCTCTATTGAAGGACCTGTTAAACCTGTCTTTGGTGATGATATTCATAAAAGATTTGAAGCTCAGGGATTTAGAGTCCTTGAAATGAACGGTCATGATTATGAAGATATTAAAAAAACTCTTATTAAAGCCAGAGAATCTGATGGAAGACCAACTCTTGTGATAGCTAAAACTATTATAGCAAGAGGAGCTGTTGGACTTGAAGGCAGTGAAAAAACTCACGGTGCACCTCTTGGAGAAGATGTTATTAAAAAAAGTAAAGAGGCGGCAGGATTTGATCCTGAAAAAACTTTTTATGTTCCAGATGACGTACTTATAAGATTTAGATG
>JALTBU010000069.1 GCA_027008345.1 Nautiliaceae bacterium
AAATCTTTTATTCCAAAAACCATTTTATTTTGAACTACTGCTTCGGCAATCTCACCCACTCCATATTCTTTTACGCTTTCTCTTTTAGAAATCATATAATTTACAATTAAAATACTAATAATCGGCACTAATAAAACATACCAAAAAGGAAGTTTATGTATCGTCTCAACAGGGTCACCTAAAAATAAAATATGTTTTAATAATTCAGTTAAAAGCCCGTATATTACAATTACAATTCCTGTCATAATTCCTGTAATTATGGAGAGTAAAAGCAAATTTTTAATTTGCATCTAAGCTCCCATCCATAAGGATTTTACACCGCCTACTAAAAATAAAAACGCAATGGCACCAATTACAAGTCCCATAATCCTTGTAGTAATTTTAAGCCCGTTTACTCCCAAAATTTTTGAAATATATGCCGCATTTCTCAAAGTTAAATAAACTATTAAAGAAGATAAAATAATTGCAGTAAACAAAATTCCTTTTTCTATTAATGTTTTAGATTTTTCACTCAGAATAATAATTGTAGTAATAACTCCTGGACCAAAAAGAATAGGAATTCCAAGAGGAATTACTGACACATCATCTTTTTGAGTGGCAGCTTCGTGTTCTTTTGGTGTAGAATTTGTAGGAGCGACTTCTTTACCCTGAACCATATTAAGAGCAATGATAAGTAAAACCACTCCACCAATTGCTTTGATTGAAGGAATATTAATTCCAAAAATTTTTAAAATAACACCGCCTAAAAACATTGTAACAACTGAGGATACAAAAACAGTAAACGATGTTTTTTTAGAAACTTCCGGAATATCTGAATATTTAACAAGAGAAAGCATTATAGCAGCTGCTGCTATTGGATTAAGAATTGTTATAAGCGAGATAGTATCGAATAAAATTTCTTTTAGCATAAATTGCCTTTTTTGGCAATTATAACAAAAGAGAAAAGAAGATTAGTAGATTATTTTAGCTACTACTCTTCTGTTTTTAGCTCTTCCCTCAGGAGTAGCATTTGAAGCAATAGGATTTTTAGGTCCATACCCTGCCCAAGTAATTTGGTCTTTGTTTACACCAAGTTTAATTAATGCTTCGTAAACTGCTTTTGCTCTTTTTTGAGAAAGCAATACATTGTATTTATAACTTCCTCTGTTGTCTGTATATCCTTGAATTTCAGCTTTTACATCTGGATGAGCTTTTAAAAACTCTGCAAATTTTTCTATTTTAGGCATAAATTCAGATTTGATTTTTGCACTGTTATTATCAAATGTAATATTAAAGTTATAGCTGATAGCACATCCGTTTTTATCTACTTTCATACCTTTTGGAGTATTAGGACATTTATCAAGATAATCAGCCACACCGTCATTGTCGCTGTCAATAGGACATCCGTTAGCATCAACTTTTACACCAGCCGGTGTATTTGGACATTTATCAAGATAATCAGCCACTCCATCGTGATCACTGTCTACAGGACATCCGTTAGCGTCAACTTTTACACCAGCCGGTGTATTTGGACATTTATCAAGATTATCTGCCACACCGTCTCCATCACTGTCAACTGCTTTTTTAACAGGTTTTACAGGTTCCGGAGCAGGCGCTGGTTTTTCTCCTCCGAAATTAAATCCGATACCACCAATTAAACCGTAATGATTGTCATTGTTATGAAAATCTCTCATTCCTCTTGCTTCAACAAAAACATCAAACGTTTCAGTAATGTTATATTTAGCCCCAAGACCCAAATCCGCAACAGCCGCATTCTCATATGCACCTTTAACCCATTGATAACCGCCACCGATAAATGCATAAGGTACAAATTTGCTTCCGAAATCAAAATCGTGTTCTACATTTAAAAGTATTCTTGATAAAGATGTATCTTCTTTGCCTGTTTTAATACTTGTACTTTTTTCTGCTTCAAGTCTTAATAAATGATTATGAGGCAAGTATTTTCCAATTCTAAGATTTCCAAAATTGTAATTTTTAATTGGTGAATTTGTTACACCGTGTCTTCCAAATCCCCCACTTATTTGATAATCAGCCGCAAATAATGATGCAACAATTGCTGATAATGCTAATATTCTTTTCATTTCAAACTCCTTTACTGTTTTAGCAGCAAAATTATATGTTTTAAAAATGACAATGCAGTGATTTTTTATAAAATTTTTATCAAATGTTACAGTTTGATACACCGTGATTTTTTTTAATTAAGTTATAATTTTAAAAAAGAGTTTTTTATGGGACTTAAAGAAAAAATAAAATCCGATATAGAAAAAAACAGACAAAGAATAAAAGAACTAGGACCAGGTATCATAACAGGAGGAGCCGGGGACGATCCGGCCGGGATTGTAACTTATACAATGGTAGGAATTACTACAGGATTATCTCAATTATGGCTTTTACTGCTCTCAACTCCTATGATGATTGCCGTTCAAAACATGGCTGCATCAGTCGCAATGGTTAC
>JALTBU010000070.1 GCA_027008345.1 Nautiliaceae bacterium
ATGGCTTTTATAACTTTTTTATGAATAGGAGAGTTTTCTACCCTGTTTAGAAGAAGTTTTAAATTGTTATTTAATTTTAAAGAAACAAGCTGATTATAAGTTCTAAGTGAAAGTATGTTAGGAAGGGCAGGGACGATGATTACATTTGAAATTTTCATAATATCTCTTGTGAGTTTATTTAGATTTGCGGGGGCATCTATAAAAATAAAATCATAGTCTTGATTTATAATATTTTCAAGTCCTTTTTCATAATTTTCAAGTTTGGTATCGGCAGGGATAATATCGAGGTTGGTATATTGTGTGGATTTTATGATTTTAGAGGGGTTTTTATTTAACAGATTTCTTTTTTTTACTTTTTTATCAAAAAAATAACTGCTTGCACCCTGTGTATCTAAATCAATTAGTAAAGTTTTATATCTAAGTGAGGTAAGATATGCAAGATTTACACAGGTTGTGCTTTTGCCGACCCCGCCTTTTGAATTAAAAACCGATATTATCATCAAATCCCTTTTTTAGTATAATATCAAAAAACCTCTTGGAGTTTCAAATGGAAAAAATCAATATAAATGAGCTTAGAAATCCGGAATATGTTTTGGTCGGCAATCAAAAAATGAAACTTGACGAGCTTATTAATGATTATGTAAAACTTAAAAAAACTTATAAAAAAGCTATTAAAAAATATATCCAAGAACAAGAGCTAAAACCTTATCAGGCAGAACTTATAAAAATGCAAAAATATCTTGAAGACACTCAAAAAAGAATGATTGTTTTATTTGAAGGAAGAGATGCTGCAGGTAAAGGCGGAACTATAAGAAGAATTGTAAGATATATGAATGAAAAGCATTACAGAGTCGTAGCACTTGGTAAGCCAAGTGATGTGCAAAAAACCCAGTGGTATTTTCAAAGATATGTAGAGCAGTTTCCAAGAGGCGGAGAAGTGGTGTTATTTGATAGAAGCTGGTATAACAGGGCTATGGTTGAGCCAGTGTTTGGATTTTGTACCAAAGAGCAGTATGAAACATTTATGCAAGAGTGTCCTATGTTTGAAAAATCACTTGTAATGGAAGGGACTATTTTAGTTAAAATTTATTTATCAATCTCCAAAGAAGAACAGGCCAAAAGATTTGAAAAAAGGCGTCGTGATCCTCTAAGGCAATGGAAACTAAGTGAAATTGACCTTCAGGCTCAGGATAAATGGGATGAATTTACCGAAATGAAATATAAAATGCTAAAAGCAACACATACGCATTATGCGCCATGGACAGTAATTAGAAGTGATAATAAACATTTAGCAAGACTTAACGCTATGAAAGTTATTTTAAATGCCGTTGATTATCCGGATAGAAACAGAGATTTGGATTATGTACCGGATGAAGGGATAGTAGTAAGCGGTGCAAGAGAGATTGAAATAATGGAAGCTGACAGAATCAGAAGTGGTAAGTTTGTGAGTTGATGTGTGGATGAGAAAATGGGTTGATAAGTAGGGAGAAGGTAAATGTTTTACAAGGAAAGAAGAAAGAATCTCAGAGTTAAAAGTTTTGAGTTTTGGGTAAATTTTGAATTTATACATTTAACACATATACCCTTATACCCATTTACCCATATACAAATATAAGGAGATAAAATGAAAGAGAAGTTTTATAAATTATTTAAAAACGAAATGAGTGAAGAAGAAGCAAGAGAATTTTTAATTGAACTTTATGAAAAGGGTGAAAGTGCCCAGACAATAGCTGCTGCGGCGGAGGTTATGAGAGAATTTAGTATTAAACTGCCTGTAAGCGAAGAGCTTAGAGATAAACTCATTGATATTGTAGGAACTGGCGGGGATAAAAGTAATTCTTTTAATATTTCTTCAACGACTGCTCTTTTACTCTCTTCAATAGGAAGTTTTGTAGCAAAACACGGAAACAGAAGTATAACAAGCAAAAGCGGAAGTGCCGATATGCTTGAAGCACTTGGAATTAATTTAAATCTAAGCCCTCAAAATCAGGTAAAAATGCTTGAAGAGGTTGGATTTACTTTTATTTTTGCAATCAATCATCACCCGGCAATGAAACACATTATGCCAATTCGCCGCTCAATCCCTCACAGAACTATTTTTAATATCCTTGGACCTCTTACAAATCCAGCAGGTGCTAAAAAATATATGCTTGGAGTATTCAGCACTGAATTTATAGAAAAAATTGCCAAAGCCTTGAGTTTCATTGATGTAAAAAGGGCAATGGTGGTAAGCTCTCTTGATGGAATGGATGAAATAAGTATAGCTGCACCTACAAAAGGAATCTTTTATGACGGAGAATTTAAAGAAATGGAAATAAATCCGGCTAATTATGGTATGAGCGGAAATAAAGAAGATTTAATTGGAGGCGATGCGATAGAGAATGCAAAAATCACAAGAGGAATTTTAAGCGGTGAAATAAAGGGACCTAAAAGAGATGTTGTTTTACTAAACGC
>JALTBU010000071.1 GCA_027008345.1 Nautiliaceae bacterium
TTAGAGGCCATAAAGGTTCTGTTCAAAAGAAAATAGGTAAGTAAGGATAGGTGATGAGTAAAGCAGTATTAAGATTTATTAGACTTTCACCAACAAAAGCAAGATTAATTGCAAGAGAAATTCAAGGAATGAATGGTGAAGAAGCTCTTGCAAAACTTGAATTTATGCCAAATAAAGCGGCAAGAGTTATTTCAAAAGTTTTAACAAGTGCAATTGCTAATGGCGGTTATGATGCAAATGAAGTGGTTGTTAAATCATGCAGAGTTGACAGAGGTCCTTATCTTAAAAGATTTAGACCAAGAGCAAGAGGTATGGCAAGTAAAATTTTAAAACCAACCGCTCATATCTATGTAGAAGTTGAAAAGGAAAGCTAATGGGTCAAAAAACGAATCCAATCGGACTAAGACTTGGGATAAACAGAAACTGGAGAAGTAGATGGTTTATTAATTACAATACTATGCCTGAGAATGTACTTAGTGATTATGAACTTAGAAAATTCTTAAAGAAAAAACTTTATTATGCAGGTGTAAGTGATATCATTATTGAAAGAACACCTAAAAAAGTAAGAATTACAATTTTCGCAGCTAAACCTGGTATTATTATTGGTAAAGGTGGTAGCGAAGTTGAAGCTCTTAAAAAAGAACTTCAAAAAATGCTTGGTAATAAAGAACTTATTTTAAATATTAAAGAAGAGAGAAAACCTCAAATTTCAGCACAACTTGCAGCTGAAAATGTTGCTACTCAAATTGAAAGAAGGGTAGCATTTAGAAGAGCTATGAAAAAAGTTATTCAAAATGCACTTAAAGCTGGAGCAAAAGGAATTAAAGTTCAAGTTTCTGGAAGACTTAACGGTGCTGAAATGGCAAGAACTGAATGGTATCTTGAAGGGAGAGTTCCTCTTCATACATTAAGAGCTAAAATTGATTACGGATTTGCTGAAGCTTTAACAACATATGGAATTATCGGTGTTAAAGTTTGGATATTCAAAGGTGAAGTTTTACAAAGAAGAAATAATCAAGTAGAAGAATCTTCACAAGAGGAAAGAAAACCTCAAAGAAGAAGAAAAGGACGCAGAAATGTTAATGCCAAAAAGAACTAAATACAGAAAACAGCAAAAAGGTAGAAACAGAGGTAAATCTTATAGAGGAAATACTTTAGCGTTCGGAACTTACGGACTAAAAGCTCTTGAACTTGGAAGAATTAATTCAAGACAAATTGAAGCTGGTAGGGTTGCACTTACAAGAACAATGAAAAGAACAGGTAAAGTTTGGATTAGGGTATTCCCTGATAAACCTTTAACTTCAAAACCTGTTGGAGTGAGAATGGGTAAAGGTAAAGGTAGCGTTGAAGAGTGGGTTATGAATATCAAACCTGGAAGAATTATTTTTGAAATTACAGGTGTTGATAATGATACAGCATTAAGAGCTCTTAAACTTGCAGCTGCTAAATTACCATTTAAAACTAAAATAGTTACAATGGAGAGTGAAAATGAGCTATACTAAATTAAATTTTGAAGAATTGCTTCAAAAAACAGAAGCAGAATTACAAGAATTACTTAAAAACAAAAAAATGGAACTATTTGAAACAAGAATGAAACTTAAAACTATGCAGCTTCAAGATACATCTTTAGTTTCTAAAATAAGAAAAGACATCGCAAGAATTAAAACTGCGATGAGACAAAAAAGGGGTAACTAATGCCTAAAAGAGTTATTCAAGGAAAAGTTATTAAAAAAACGGGTGATAAAACTATCAATGTTTTAGTGGAAAGAAAAGTTTTACACCCAAAATATCATAAAATTGTTAAAAAGTTTAAAAAATATTTAGTTCATGATGAAAAAAATGAAGCTAATGTTGGAGATGTTGTAAGAGCTATTGAACATAGACCAATTTCTAAAAGAAAAACGTTTGTTCTTACAGAAATTGTTGAAAGAGGAGAATAAACATGATTCAACCATTTACAAGATTAAAAGTTGCCGATAATAGTGGGGCAAAAGAAATTATGTGTATTAAAGTTTTGGGAGGGTCAAAAAGAAGATATGCAAGAGTAGGTGACATTATTGTTGCCTCTGTAAAAAAAGCCCTTCCAAACGGTAAAATTAAAAAAGGCCAAGTTGTTAAGGCTGTTGTAGTTAGAACTAAAAAAGAACTTCAAAGAGATAATGGTTCTTTAATCAGATTCGATGATAACGCAGCAGTTATCATTGATGCCAAAAAAGAACCAGTTGGTACAAGAATTTTTGGACCAATAGCAAGAGAAGTTAGATATGAAGGTTTCCAAAAAATTACATCACTTGCACCGGAGGTGTTATAATGTCAGCAAGAAAAAACTTGCCTCCTAAATTTAAAATTAAAAGAGGCGATACTGTAAAAGTTATTACTGGAGATGACAAAGGTAAAACTGGTAAAGTTATTAAAGTTATGCCAAAAGAAGCAAAAGTAATCGTAGAAGGTATAAATATAGTAAAAAAAGCCGTGAAACCTACTGAGGAAAATCCAAAAGGTGGTTTTATTACTATTGAAAAACCAATCCATATCTCAAACGTAAAAAAAGTAGAAGGCTGAGGCGATGTTTGAAGTAAAAGAAAGATATATAAAAGAAGTAAGACCAAAACTTGTAGAAGAATTTGATATTAAAAATCCAATGTTAATTCCTAATTTAGATAAAATTGTTGTTAGTGCAGGTGTTGGTGAAGGAAGCAGAGATAAAAAATTCCTTCAAAACGTTGCTGATACTTTAACAATTATTACAGGGCAAAAAGCCGTAATCACTCCTGCAAGAAAATCAGTTGCAGGATTCAAAGTAAGAGAAGGTATGCCTGTTGGTGTAAAAGTTACACTTAGAAATGATTATATGTGGAGCTTTTTACAAAAACTTATTTCTATTGCACTTCCAAGAGTAAGAGATTTTAAAGGTGTTAATAGAAACGGATTTGATGGAAGAGGCAATTTTAACTTTGGTTTAACAGAACAACTTGTATTTACTGAGGTTGATTATGACTCTATTATCAGAGTCCATGGTATGAATATCAATATTTCAACAACAACTGAAGACGATAAACAAGCTGAAAGAATGCTTGAACTTATCGGATTCCCATTTACAAAAGGAAAGTAAAATGGCAAAAAAAAGTATGATTGCAAAAGCTAAAAGAAAACCAAAATTTAAAGTAAGAGCATATACAAGATGCACTATTTGTGGAAGAGTACATTCTGTTTATAGAGATTTTGGTATTTGCAGAATTTGTTTAAGAAAAATGGCAAACGAGGGATTACTCCCTGGTGTTAAAAAAGCTAGCTGGTAAAAGGATGCCGAAATGATGAATGATATTATTGCAGACGGATTAACAAGAATTAGAAACGCTGCTCAAAGAAAAATGGAAGTAACAACGCTTAACCATTCAAAATTAATGGAAGATGTATTAAAAGTTTTCGAAGATAAAGGTTATATTGAAAGTTACAAAGTAGTAGAAGATGGTAATAAAAAATTTATTAATGTAACTTTAAAATATGACGAAAATGGAAACTCTGTAATTAATGAAGTAAAAAAAGTTTCTAAACCTGGTAGAAGAGTTTATAAAGGTTACGAAGACATTAAAAATTTTAAAAACGGATTTGGTACTCTTGTTGTTTCAACAAATAAAGGCGTATTGCCAAATGATGAGGCTTACAAACTTAAAGTTGGCGGCGAAGTAATCTGTAGTATTTGGTAAAAATTATAAGGAGACGTTAATGAGTAGAATAGGTAAGCAACCCGTAAAGTTAGCTTCTGGCCTTGAAGCTAAACTTGAAGGGAATAAATTAATTATTAAAAAAGGCCAAGATGTAAAAGAAATTGATACAAAAGGTGCTGTAAAAGTAAATATTGAAGGCGATACAATTACTTTTGAACCAGCTGATGAAAGTAAATTTGCAAGAGCAATGTGGGGTACTGTAAGAGCTCTTGCAAATAATGCAGTTATTGGGTTAACTCAAGGGTTTGAGAAAAAACTTGAAATCAACGGTGTTGGTTACAGAGCGCAAGTAAAAGGTAATGTTCTTGAATTACAACTTGGATATTCACACCCTATAAATTATGAAATTCCTGCTGGAATTACAATTACAGTTGAAAAAAATATTATTACTGTAAAAGGTAGCGATAAACAACAAGTTGGTCAAGTTGCAGCTGAAATTAGAAGCTTTAGAAAACCTGAGCCTTACAAAGGTAAAGGTGTTAAATATGTTGATGAACATATTATCAGAAAAGCTGGTAAAACAGCTAAAAAATAAGGGTGAGAGATGAGAAGAAGTAAAGCATTAGCTAAGAAAAATTTAAGAAGACTTAAAAGAAGAAGAAGAATCAGAGGAAGAATCAGCGGAACTGCTGCTCAACCAAGAGTAACAATATATAAATCAAATAAATACATTATAGTACAAGCGATTGATGATACTGTTGGTAATACTCTTGCTTATTTAAATACAGCTCATTTAGAAGAAAAAATTCCTTCAAATATTGAAGGTGCTAAAAAAGCAGCAGCTTTATTTGCTCAAAAATTAAAAGATGCAAATATTGAAAATGTTTCTTTTGATAGAAACGGATATAAATATCACGGTGTAGTTGCAGCATTTGCAGATACTCTAAGAGAAAATGGTATAAAACTGTAAAGGAAATGGCAAATGGCTAAAAGAGAAGTAATAAAAGATTATAACAGAGAAGAATTTGAAGAAGTAGTTGTTAATATTGGAAGAATTACTAAGGTTGTTAAAGGTGGTAGAAGATTTAGATTTAATGCCTTAGTAGTTGTTGGAAATAAAAAAGGAATTGTCGGTGTTGGGACTGGAAAAGCAAAAGAAGTTCCAGATGCAATTAAAAAAGCAATTGATGATGCATTTAAAAATTTAGTTAAAATTGAAGGTATTCACGGGAATACAATCAATCATGATGTTCAAGCTAAATTTAACGCATCAAAAATTTTACTAAAACCGGCAAGTGAAGGTACAGGGCTAATTGCCGGTGGTGCGGTGAGACCGGTACTTGAACTTGTAGGTATTAAAGATATTCTTTCTAAATCACTTGGTTCAAACGAACCTCATAACCTTGTTAGAGCAACTATCAAAGCTCTACAAATGATTAAAAGTAAAAAGGCGTAACCATGGCACTTAATAATTTAAAACCGGCTTGTGGTTCAACACATAAAACAAAAAGAGTTGGTAGAGGTCAGGCAAGCGGTTATGGAAAAACTGCTGCAAGAGGTCAAAAAGGACAAAAATCAAGAACTGGTTATTCTAAAAAAAGAGGTTTTGAAGGTGGACAAACTCCACTTCAAAGAAGACTTCCAAAAGTAGGATTTAAAAGTAGAGTAACTAAACCTCAAGCAATTAATGTTGATAAAATTGCTGCTATTGCAGAGCTTGAAGAAATTACAATGCAAACTCTTGCTAATGTTGTTAAAATTAAATCTAAAAAAGTAAAACTTATTGGCACAAAAGCAAAAGAGCTTAAAGATAAAATAAAAGACGCTAATATTACTACTTCTGGAAAGTAAGGGTATGAATCCGTTAGCTAAGAAAATTCTAATTACCCTTGGCTTTCTTCTTATTTATAGAGTTTTAGCTTATGTTCCAGTACCAGGGGTAAATTTAGATGTTTTAAAAGATTTTTTTGATATGCATCAGCATGATGCTCTTGGAATGCTTAATATGTTTAGTGGTAATGCTGTTAAAAGAATGAGTATTATTGCACTTGGTGTAATGCCATATATCACTGCATCAATTATTATGGAATTATTAGCTGCCACTTTCCCTACTTTAGGAGAGCTTAAAAAAGATTCGCAAGGTTTTCAAAAATATTTAAAAATAATTAAATATTCAACTGTTGCTATCGCATTCATTCAGGCTATCGGTATTTCTATAGGTCTAACTTCAATGACAGGCAAAGGCGGTGAGAGCGCTGTAATGATTGATACAACAACTTTTGTGATTTTAACAGCAATAACTATGACAGCAGGTACTATGTTTTTAGTTTGGATTGGTGAACAAATTACTGACAGAGGTATTGGAAACGGTATAAGTTTAATAATCTTTGCAGGAATTGTAAGTGCTATTCCAAGTGCTATAATTGGAACAATAAATTTAGTAGATGTAGGTGAGCTTAGTGTAATTGGACTATTATTTATTACTTTTATAGTAATTGCAACTGTTACATTTATTATTTATGTTGAACTTGCAGAGAGAAGAATTCCAATTTCTTATCAGAAAAAAGTATTAATGCAAAATAGATTTAAAAGAATTATGAATTACATTCCTGTAAAAGTTAATATAAGTGGAGTAATTCCTCCTATTTTTGCAAGTGCAATTTTAATGTTCCCATTAACATTATTAAATAGTGTTCAAAATCCAATATTGGTTCAAATTAAAGATTTATTAAATCCAAATGGTTATTTATATCATTTTTTATTATTTGCACTTGTTATATTTTTTGCTTATTTTTATACAAGTATTGTATTTAACGCAAAAGAAATTGCAGAAAATTTAAAAAGACAAGGTGGTTTTATACCTGGAATAAGACCAGGAGAACAAACAATCAAGTTTTTAAATCAAGTGGCTAATAGATTGACTTTTTGGGGTGCGCTTTATTTAGGGTTAATTACTGTTTTACCTTGGCTTTTAGTAAAACTCATAGGAATTAATTTTTATTTTGGAGGAACAGCAGTATTGATTGTTGTTCAAGTTGCAATTGATACTATGAGAAAAATACAAGCACAACTTACTATGCAAAAATATGATACTTTATCAGTAACAGGGCTTTAAGCCCTCTATTATAAGAACCAGGAGAAAATTTAATGGCTATACCTATTAGAAAAACGTCAGAAATAGAGCAAATTAAAATACCAGCGTCATTAGTTGGTAAAACTCTTAAATTTTTAAGGGAAAATGCAAAACCAGGCATAACACCCGTAGAACTTGATAAAATGGCCGAAAATTTTATAAGAAGTAATGGTGGAAGACCTGCTTTTAAAGGTTTATATGATTTCCCGAATAGTGTTTGTATAAGTAGGAATGGTGTTGTTATTCATGGAATACCAGATAATGAACCTTTAAAAGAAGGTGAAATTGTAGGTTTTGATGTTGGAGTTGAAATAAATGGATGGTATGGAGATGCTGCAATCACAATGGGTATTGGCAAAATTGATGAAAAATATCAAAAAATGATAGAAGTAGCAAAAGGCGCACTTTATCATGCAATAGAAAATATAAAACCTGGAATGAGATATAAACAAATTTCTAAACTACTTGAAGATTATATTAGAAAACACGGTTTTGTCCCTTTAAAAGGTTATAGTGGTCATGGGATCGGAAGAAAACCTCATGAAGAGCCACAGATTCTTAATTATGTTGAAGGCAAGGCTAATCAAGGTGAAAAAGTTAAAAACGGTCATGTTTTTTGTTTAGAACCTATGATCTGTCAAAAAAGTGGTGAACCAGTTTTGGCTGAGAATGGTTGGGATGTATATTGTGAAGATTTGGGAGTTGGAGTTCATTATGAACATCAGGTTGCTGTTGTAAATAATAAAGCAATAATTTTAACAGAGGAGAATTAAATGGCAAAAGACGTTTTAGAAGTAGATGGAACAGTTACAGAAGCACTTCCAAATGCAATGTTTAAAGTAAAACTTGAAGGATTAAACAAAGAAGTTTTGTGTCATATAAGTGGTAAAATAAGAATGAATTATATTAAAATAGTACCAGGAGATAAGGTTAAGGTTGAAATTAATCCTTATAGTTTAGATAAAGGAAGAATCACTTACAGATATAAATAATGTGAAAAAAACTGATTACTCAATTCATAATAAAATTTTATCCTGCTTAAAACCCCTAAAATTCAACATTTTTTATTCTCTTTCTTTTTCTTTTTTTAAAAATTTAAAAATTTTTCACATAATTTCCTTGACATAAGGAGGAAAATTTAATATACTTTCAATCCCAAAACGGGAAGCGGGATTTGGGAGATGATTGAGAGTTTAGATATAAGTAGCATACCCGAGGGTGGCTGTTAGTTAAGCAAA
>JALTBU010000072.1 GCA_027008345.1 Nautiliaceae bacterium
TCTAAGATTAAAATATCTTTAAATGACTTATTAAAATATCAAAAAAAATTAAAACGTCAATATCTTCCAAAAGAAACAAGAGAATATATTTTAAAAATTTTGAGTATTTCATTTATTTATAATAAAGATAAATTTGTTAAATTGGCTCAGCAAAAATATGCTTCATCAATTCTTAAACCAACTTTTATTGCAGTAAAAGTACCTGCTGGGACATCACTATATTATGTTTCTAAAATATTGGATATTAATTATAAAAATTTAAGAAATCATAATTTACAGCTAAAAAATTCTTTTACTCCTCCTTATAATTATTATATTTATATTCCTGCAAATAAACTAACATTATTTACAATGAAATTTAACCCAAAAAAAAGAAAATATGTATATATTTATAAAGTTAAAAAAGGAGATAATTTATTAAAAATTGCAAAAAAATTCGATATAACGGTATCAATGATAAGAGATTATAATAAACTTGGAAAATATCTTCATATAAATCAAAAAATTTTTATTCCTCTTAGTTACAGATTTATAAAATATAGAGTAAAAAAAGGTGATTCGATTTTAAAAATTGCAAAAAAATTTGGAATTTCTTACAAGAAGATAATAAAATATAATAATCTAAACTCATCTATTATAAGAATAGGACAAATTCTTAAAATTCCACAAAGGATGTAATTGAAAAAAACGCTTTTTATAATACTTTTAATATTATTGTCTGGATGTGCTACAAAAGAATATCAAACTTATGTTATATCCAGTCCTAATATTAAAAAACCGACACAAAAACCTTATGTGGTAAATGGAAATATATATTATCCATATAAAAAAGTTCCCATTGGCTGGACTCAAAAAGGTATAGCAAGCTGGTATGGACCTAATTTTCATGGTAAATACACAAGTAACGGAGAAATATATAATATGTTTGCATATACGGCTGCTCATAAAACTCTTCCAATGAATACAATTGTTAAGGTAACAAATTTAAATAATGGTAAAAGTGTATTTGTCAGGATAAACGACAGAGGACCTTTCGTAAAAGGAAGAATTATTGATTTAAGTTATGCGGCAGGTAAAAAACTCGGTCTTGACATTACCGGAACTGCTCCTGTTGTAATCAAAGTAGTAAGATTTAATGGTAAAAATTATATACGTGGTTATAAAATACAAACAGGTGCTTTTATAAATAAAAAAGGAGCTTTGAATACTGCGAAAAAATATAAAAAATTTGGTTATAATACCGAAGTGGCAAAAGTAGGTAATTTTTATAAAGTATATATAACAGGTTTCAAAACTTATAATGAAGCTAAAAGATTTGAGCTTGAAAATCATATTGCGGGATTTATTGTAGGAGACTGAAATGACAGAGATTAAAAGAGAAACAAAAGAAACTAAAATTGAAATAAAAATTGATATTACAGGTAATTTTGGAACTAATATTTCAACGGGAATAGGATTTTTTGACCATATGCTTGAAACTTTGGCAAAACACAGCGGTATTTCCATGGAAATTTTTTGTGATGGGGACATTGATGTTGATTATCATCATACTGTTGAAGATGTTGGTATTGTTTTAGGTCAGGCATTATATAAAGAAATATATCCGGTAAAAAATATTGAAAGATTTGCAAATGCAGTAGCTATTCTTGATGAAGCTGCTGTTGAAGTGGATTTGGATATCGGAGGCAGACCTTATCTTGTATATGATTTGCCGATGGATGGTGCAATAAGGGATTTTGATATGGAACTTATTGAAGAATTTTTTAAATCTCTTGTTTTTAATTTCAAAATTGCTGCGCATATTATTTATAAACGAGGTAAAAACAGACACCATATTATAGAAAGTGCATTCAAATCTTTTGCAGTGGCCCTAAGACGTGCGCTTGAATATAAAGACAATGGAATTCCCTCTACGAAAGGAATTTTATGATTGAGCTTATTGTAATAGATGTTGACGGAACATTAACTGATGGAAAAATTTTTTATTCAAGTGGAGGAGAAGAAATTAAAGCTTTTAATATTAAAGACGGTTTAATGATAAAGTCATGGAATACACTTGGTAAAAAAAGTGCAATAATTACTGGAAGAATTTCTAATATGGTTGAGCGCAGAGCAAAAGAACTTAATATTACATATATTGAACAAGGTATAAGACATAAAAATGAAAAATTAAAAGAAATATGTGAAAGAGAGAATATTTCATTGAGTAATGTAGCTGTAATAGGTGATGATATGAATGATTATAGTATGATGAAAATGGTAAAAAGAACATTTGCACCTTTTGACGCTAATCCTTTTATTTATGATTTTGTAAGTGATCCTTTGACTAAAAAAGGTGGTGAGGGAGCTGTGGGAGAAATGATAGATATTCTTTTAAAAGAAGAGAACCTTTATGATAAATTTCTGGAATTATGGGTAAAATAGCG
>JALTBU010000073.1 GCA_027008345.1 Nautiliaceae bacterium
CGAGAGTTCTTTTTAATATAAGGAAAAATAATATATTTAATTTCCGATTTTCTTCCTTTATAAGTAGAGCCTTTAACTATTTTTTTTAAAATATCTTTTTCTATCCAATGATTATTGAATAAAACAAGATTATTTTTTTCATCTTTTATATCACTTATAAATATTTTATCTCTTAAAGTGGCAAATCCATATTGAACTTCAAAAAAATCTGATACTTTATAAATTGTATTTTTATATAAATTTTTTAAAAAATCCATCTCTTTTTTACTGCTAAAAGACCAGCTTTTATCGTCTAATTCATCAAATTTTATTTCATTCACTTTTTGAATTTTATTATTTATTAGCTCTTTATACTCAAATGTTTCTTTATAAATATTATTAAAATCAATGACAGTAATAGCAGTATAAGTCGAAAAATCTTTAAATATTTTATGTGATTTGAAATCTATTAATACTTTTATGGCTTTTTTATCTTTTAAAAATTTTCTGAATGTTTTATAAGAAGAGTTTCGCAAAAAACTATTTGGAGTAATATATCCTAATAATCCATTTTTGTTTAAAATTTTGAAGCCGAGTTCAAAAAAGGAGAGATATATATCTAATGTTCCTTGGTTAAAACAAAATTCATTTTTGATAATTTCTCTTGTTTTTTTATCTAGATTATGTATCCTTATATAAGGAGGATTTCCAATTACATAATCGAAATAATTAAGAAAATCTTTATATTTAATTAAAGCATTGTCATTATATATTTTCCAATTTATATTTAAATTATCTTTTTTAAGTTTTTTTTTAACAAAGTTATTTAAATTATCAATACATTTTATATATTCGTTTTTATCTATTTCAATTCCATAAACATTGTTTTCCAAAATTTGTTTAATTTCATTAATGTTTTTATTCTCTTTTAAAGATTCTTTTATAATAGTTTCCACTATATTTATTAAAAAAATTCCGTCGCCACATGCCGGATCAATAATTTTTTTATCAAGTATTTTTTTACCCGAATAATCAACTTCTTTTAGTATTTCTTCGACAATCCATTGGGGAGTGTAAACCTGTCCTAATGTTTTATGTTTCATTATGAACATCCTTTATTTGCTAAATATGCCTTTATATAAAAAGTAATTTATTAGTCTGTTTAAAAAATCTTCATAATTATTCAAAATAACATTGTTTTTAAAAAGATTTTGAGAAAATTTGGGAGAATATTTTAATTTCAATTTGTTTGATTTAATAAGTTGTATTAATTTTGTGTTAAAAGACATTTTATTGTCAATTGTATCATCTTCTGTTATTTCATTTGGTAGAGATAATATTGCTAAAAATGTTAATATAGGAGTATGATAATATTCATTAACATTATCTTCTGATAATTTTATATATTTCTTCAAATGGGTGTCTTCGGATATTATTTCCCATTTACTCAATTTTCCATTATTCTGAAAATATGGCATTTTGTCAAATAAAATTAATATTTGGAAATAAGGAATGTTTGCTGTTCTTATATTGGCAGTTTCTCCTAACATATTCTCAAAATAATTATTGGCATTTTGCATATAATTATTCATTACGAATTTAACTCCTATTGCTCCTGCTGGTATGTTGTTTTTTCTTATAGAGATATCAACAGCTTTATTATAATATCTACCTTCTATAACATCTTCTGAACTGTTATTTGAATCTAATGAAATTAATTCAATATCATTAAGGCCTTCGTTTTGAATTTTTTTTAATAAATCATTTTTAATGTTACCGTGTAACGGTTTTAATTTTTTATTGCTTCTTGGATGAGTTAATAAAAACTTTTCTAATGATTTTAGAACCGTATCTAAAAATTTTTTATTAAAATTATCCATTTTTATCCTTTTTGATTTAGAAATAAAAATTATATCACATATTGTTTTAATTGATTATTTATGTAAAAAGGAGTTAAAAAATAAGGACAGTTTATTAATATATTGAAGATAAATTTTATAGATTAAAATAATAGCAAAGAAGAAAAGCAGATTATAATCTGCTTTCGTATCTTCTAAGCATCCAAAGTTTTCTAAGAATTTTTTTACGAGTCGCGATTTTTTCTTTTTTGCGTCTTTCGCTTGGCGGCTCGTAGAATCTTCTTTTTCTAATTTCAACTACGATTAAGTTTCTGTCAACTTGTCTTTTGAATTTTCTGTAAGCAGATTCGAAATCTTCTCCCGGATGAACTACGATTCCTGGCACTGCTCTCACCACCTTTCGTTTAATTTTAGGATGTAATTTTATCATAAATTTTTAAATTTCAATGAAAAATATTACTTAATATTTCCTTTTGGAGAGGATAAAAATGTCACAGATTAAAAATATATCTATATAGGCATTTGAATTGTTTAAAAATAAATTTTTTATATAATTCATAATGATATTAGGTTTGAATTATAGCAATAAGTAAAAATTTTAAAGGATAAAAATGAAAAAGTTTATATTTTTATTGATTTTTATTTTTATAACAGGGTGTCAGAGTGTAAATAATTCTAATTTGTCAAATAATTCAAAAAGCAACTTTTCTCAAAAAATGATAATACCTCTTTATCTTTATAATACAGATATTTGGGATCATATAGCGAAATTTCAAAATAAAGAAATTGTTATATTAAATCCTTCAAATGGTCCGGGAGATGAAAAAGACAGTAATTATGAAGATTTAATAAATAAATTAAATAAAAATAAAAATAAGCCAATAGGCTATGTATATACAAAATGGGGAGACAGAAATATAACCGAAGTTAAAAAAGATATAAACAGATGGCTTGATTTTTATCCAAATATTAAAGGTTTTTTTATTGATGAAGCATCCGAAAATATAGATGATATAAATTATTATAAAAATTTATATGATTACATAAAATCAAAAGGTAATTATTATATTGTTTTAAATCCCGGTGTTTATCCAGATGAGGAATATTTTAATATTGCTGATAGTATAGTTGTGTTTGAAGATGAATTTTATAAACTTGACAGTGATGTATGTAAAAAGAATTCCGATAAATCTTCATTGATAGTTTATGATGCCAACGAATCTGAAATGGAAGATATAATTAAAAATTATAAATGTAAAAATGTCTATGTCACAGATGATAATCTGCCAAACCCCTATGACACTGTCCCTTCTTATTTTGATGAAGAAATAAAGCTTTTAAAATGATATAATTTCAATAAAAAAAGGGACTTTATGGCTAAATATATTTTTGTAACGGGCGGTGTTTTAAGCTCTCTTGGAAAAGGAATCACCTCAGCATCAATTGCTACACTTTTACAGCATAGCGGTTTTAAGGTAAGTATGGTCAAAATTGACCCTTATATAAATGTAGACCCGGGGACTATGAGCCCGTTTGAACATGGAGAAGTTTTTGTTACAGAAGACGGGGCTGAGACTGACCTTGATATTGGAAATTATGAAAGATTTTTAAATAAAAATTTAAGTAAAAAAAACAATTTTACAACAGGTCAGGTGTATTTAAGCGTAATAGAAAAAGAAAGACGCGGCGATTATCTTGGAAAAACAGTACAGATTATTCCTCATATTACTGATGAAATAAAAAAAAGAATAAAAGAAGTCGGCGAGGGTAATGATATTGTGGTTGTAGAGCTTGGAGGAACAGTCGGCGATATAGAAGGCCTTCCGTTTTTAGAAGCTGTAAGACAGCTAAAACATGAAGTAGGTAAAAAAAATGCAATGTTTGTTCATGTTACACTTATCCCTTATATTAAAGCAGCAGGCGAGCTTAAAACCAAGCCGACCCAACACAGTGTTCAGGAACTTAGAAGAATAGGTATTACTCCTTCTATGATTGTAGCAAGAACGGAAAAACCTCTGCCTAAATCTCTAAAAGAAAAACTTGCAGTATCATGTGATGTAGAAAATGACAGTGTTATTGAAGCGGTTGACGCTCCTACCGTTTATCAGGTTCCTTTAAATTTTTTAAATCAAAATATTCTTGAGCCAATTTCAAGACAGCTTGATTTAGGTGAACTTCATCCTGATATGAGTGAGTGGAATTATCTTGTAAAAAAAATAATTTCTCCTCAAAAAGAAGTAAAAATCGCTTTTGTAGGTAAATATTTACAGCTTAAAGAGAGTTATAAATCGCTCATAGAAGCATTAATTCACAGCGGTGCCCATCTTGATATGAAAGTAAACATTGATTGGATAGACAGCGAAAAATTAGAAAAAGAAGACAATCTTGATGAAATTTTTAATGAAGTAAGCGGTATTTTAGTACCCGGAGGATTTGGTGAAAGGGGAGTTGAGGGTAAACTTAAAGCAATTCAATATGCAAGGGAAAATAATATTCCTTATCTTGGAATATGTCTTGGAATGCAGCTTGCCGTTATTGAATTTGCAAGAAATGTGCTTGGCCTTAAATATGCAAATTCTCAGGAATTTGACCCTGATACAAGCGAGCCGGTTGTATATCTTATAGATGAGTTTATTGACGCAAGCGGACAAAAGCAGATAAGAACACATAAATCTCCTCTTGGCGGAACTATGAGACTAGGCGGGTATGAATGTCTTATAAAAGAAGGAACAAAACTTCATGAAGCATATAAAACAGATAAAGTAATAGAAAGACACAGACACAGATATGAGGTTAATTCTGCGTATGAAAAACAGCTTGAAGAAAAAGGTATGATTGTAAGCGGTAAAAGTAAAGAAGGTCTTATTGAAGCGGTGGAACTTAAAGATCATCCATGGTTTGTAGCAGTTCAGTTTCATCCTGAATTTACAAATAAACTCAAATCACCTAATAAAATTATTATGAGCTTTGTGGAGAATGCTTATAAATGCCAAAGAAGCTGCTAAACAATGCAAAATAAAAAATTAAAAAGTGTAATTTTATAAAATGCTTACAAAAGAAAGAATAAAAAAAATACTCTCATCAAGAATTGAAGAAATAGACTCTCTTTCAATTCCTCATTTTACTCTTCTTAGCGATATAGAAAAAGCCGCCAAAAGAGTGGCTCAGGCTTTAAAAAATGGAGAAAAAATTGTTGTTTTAGGCGATTATGATGTAGACGGGGTCAGCAGCAGCGCAATAATGTATCTTTTTTTAAGTGAAATTTATGATAATTTTGAAATTAAAATTCCAAACCGTTTTAAACACGGATACGGACTTACTCCTAAAATCCTTGAAGAGATTGAGGCAGATTTAATTATTACTGTGGATAACGGTATTACATCATTTGAAGCGGCTGAAATCTGCAAAGAGCGTGGAATTGATTTGATAATTACAGACCACCATACTCCAAAACTTATGGAGAATGGAGAGTGGAAAGTGGAAAGTGGAGATAATCAAAATTCTCAATTCTCCACTCTCAATTCTAAATTTGTATTGCCAAATGCATATGCAGTTGTTAATCCAAAAACATCTCCCGATTTTCCGTTTAAAGAGATATGCGGAGCTGAGGTTGCGTGGTATTTGTGTGCGGCTATAAAGCATGAGTTGAAACTAAAAAAAGATTTAAGGGAATTTCTTGATATATTATGTATAGCAATAATTGCCGATGTAATGCCCCTTCAACATATGAACAGGGTCCTTGTAAATATCGGACTTAAAAGATTAAACAGAGCACAAAGACCTTTTAGCAAAGCTATTAAAAAGTTTTTCAGCGGGACAATACGCTCAGTGGATATTGCATTTAATATTGCCCCGAGGCTTAACGCAGCGGGAAGAATGGCGGATGCAAGGGTTGCATTTGAATTTTTAATAAGTGAAGATGAAAATGAGGCTTATAATCTGTATCTTGAGCTTGACAGACTGAATAATTTAAGAAAAGAAACTGAAAAAGAGATTTTAGAAGATATTGAAATTGAAAATGATGAGTTTATTGTGGTAAAAGGCGATTATCACGAAGGTGTTATAGGGATAATCGCCAGTAGACTTGTGCATAAATACCAAAAACCGGCCATTGTGTTTTCAAGAGATGGTGAAAATCTTAAAGGAAGCGGCAGGAGTCTTGGAAATATTGATATTTTTTCACTTATAAGTGAATGCGAAGATGTGCTTGATGGGTTTGGAGGTCATAAAATGGCCTGCGGATTAAGTTTAAAAGAAGATAAGTTTGAAGTTTTAAAAAGAAAGCTTAATAAAAAAATAAAAAAATATAACGAAAATGACTTTTTTATAGAAGATTTTGTATTAGGTGAGCTCCCTTTTAGTGAAATAGATATTGAACTTTTGGATATTTTACATGAATTTGAGCCTTACGGTGAAGGAAATCCAAAACCAAAATTTTTATCAACTGCAAAAATAGAACATATCCAAAACCTTAAAGACAATCATTATAAATTAATTCTCTCACAAAACGATATATATCTGCCGGCTGTAATATTCAGATACGACGGCGAGTTTGATGAAATTATAACTTTTAAATTCAGTGTTGAAGAAAATAATTTCAGAGGAAGAACCGTTCAACTTGTAATTGAGGAGATATTATGAGAGAGCATCCTGTATTTAAAACATTAAATGATGAAGAGTATCAAAAAGTTTTGGAATTTTTTGAAGAAAAAAGCTATGATAATGGAGCTTTAATTTCAAAAGAGGGGGAATATTCATCAAAAGCATTTATTTTACTTGAAGGTGAGGTCGAGATTTATAAAACTTCTATTTATAAAGACGATTATGTTGTAAGTCGTGTAAAAGGGGGAGGTGAAGAGTTTTTTGCAGAAATCAACCTTATTGACAGAGGGCTTGTAACTTCCACCATTAAAGCGGTTACCGATATTAAAACGCTTGAAATTGACCATAAGTCTTTTATAACCTTGATTGATACTTATCCGGAAATTGCCGTTAAGATGCTTTGGATGATAAGCCTTAATCTTTCAAAACATTTAAGAAAAGCGGACAATGAAATTCTTACACTTTTTAATGCTCTTGTAGAAGTTGTGGAAAACGACTGATAAATGGATAATTGAAAATGGAAAATGTAAAATTGAGTATAAACAAATATAAAGAAATTAAAACAAAAGATGATTCACTTACTTTGAAAAATTTAGAATATAATGAATGCTATCATTCAAGCGAAGGTGCACTTAAAGAGACATATTATAAGCATGTAAGTGTAATGGAAGAAATATCGAAAAATATTGAAGATGATGAAATAAGAATACTTGATATCTGTTTTGGACTTGGTTATAACACATTTGTTTCTATACTAAACAGACCAGAAAATAAAAAACTTAAAATTTTTTCTCCAGAACTTGATTTGGAGCTTATAAAATCTTTAAAAGATTTTAATTATCCAAAAGAATTTAAGAAAATAAAACATATTATTGAAGCTGTAAGTAAAGATTTATACTATAAAGACGATAATATAGAGATAGAAGTTGCGAATGAAGATGCAAGAAAATATATAAAAAAACTAAAAAATATTCATTTTGTATATCAGGATGCATTTTCCCCAAAAGTAAATCAGGAACTGTGGACTTTTGAATATTTTACTGATTTAAAAAATATTTTAAATAAAAACGGGGTAATTACAACTTACAGTGTTGCAACACCTGTTAGATGCGCTCTGTACAAATTAGGGTTTAAACTCTACACTCATAAATTTGATATAATAAGAAAAGGTACCATTGCATCGTTTACGGATTTGGATTTTCCAAAAGTTAATTTTGAAGAAAAATTAAAAAGAACCGAATGCAGGGTATACAAGGATAATAGTTAATGAGAAAAATTATATTTTTGCTATTTTTTAAATTTTTGCTTGCAGATTCAATAATAAAACCTATCCCTGAAAAAATAAAATACAATAAACAAAAAGCAATACTTGGAATGTATCTTTTTACTGACACAAGACTTTCAGCAGACAAAAAAATTTCATGTATGTCATGTCACAAGCCAAATGAAGGATGGGCTGACAGACGAAAAGTATCAATCGGGGTTTTTGGTAGAAAAGGAAGAGTTAATTCACCAACAGTACTTAATGCTGTATTTAATTTCAGGCAGTTTTGGAATGGAAGGG
>JALTBU010000074.1 GCA_027008345.1 Nautiliaceae bacterium
AGCTGCCATGAAGTTAAGCTCATAAGCTCCCAAAAAAATAAAAACGGTAAAACTTCATTACTTAAAACAACACCTATCATTGAAAGTACAAATGCAAAATAATTGATCAAAAAGTGGGTTTTTCTTTTTATATGTGTTAAATATCCGCTCATATAAAAAAGATTTGGAATTACACCAAGAAGTATCAAAAATAAAAACAATATAGAAAGTGGATTAAAACTAAACAATTTACTGCCTTTAAGATAAATTTAAGGAAAGAAAAACTGATGAAATTTTACTGCTAAAAACTTAAAAAAAGTTTAAATTTTTGTATTAAAATCCATTATGTAACAAAAAGAAACACTTTAAAATTTGGTATCATTTCTTAAAAAAGGAATATTAATGCTTCCTGCCATATATAAAAACAGATGCCCTAATTGTGGAGGAGATATATGCTCTGAGAGGTTATATAAAGGTCTTTTTTGTAAGAAATGTATGAATGAAGATGAAAACAAATGCGAAATTGAACTTAAAAATTATAAAATTTTTTGTGATGCTGAGGATAAATTAAATAAATTTAATGAATTTTTTAAAGAAAAAACAGGGAATGAATTAAGCTCCATTCAAAAAATGTGGGCTAAAAGATTTTTTCTTGGCAATTCCTTTGCCCTTCTTGCCCCAACAGGTATTGGGAAAACTACTTTTGGACTTTTACTGAGTGCTTATGTTAAAAATTCTTATATTGTTTTTCCTACAAAACTGCTTGTACTGCAAACAATTGAGAGATTTAATGAATGGGGTATTGATGTTTTAGCTTATACAGGTAAGAAAGAAGAAAAAGAGAAAATTTTAAAAGGTGAAGGTGATATTGTTATTACAACAACCCAGTTTTTGTATAAAAATATTGATAATTTAAACAGAGAATTTAATTTAGTTTTTGTTGATGATGTGGATTCAATCCTTAAATCAGGAAAAAAAATAGATACAGTTTTAAAATTATTGGGCTTTAATGAAAAAGATATACAAAAAACACTTGAACTTATAAATAATAAAGAATATGAAAAAATAAAAGAGATTGGCATTAAAAGAAAAGGTCAACTTATAGTGTCAAGTGCGACTGCAAATCCAAAATCAAAAAGAGTTTTGCTTTTCAAATATTTGCTTGGATTTGAGATAAGCAGACCAAATCTTACATTAAGAGAAGTGACTGATTCTTATGATGAAGAGTATTCATGGGAAAAATCTGTTGATTGGATAAAAAAACTTGGAAGAGGCGGGCTTTTATTTTTACCGGGAAATGAAACGAAAGAGACGTTAAATAAATATATAAAATTTTTAAATGAAAAAGGTATAAAAATATATTCTTATGAGGAGTTTAATGATTATTTAGAAGAATTTAAAAAAGGAGAGTGTTATTTCGCCGGTTTTGCAAGTTACCGTAATCCTCTTGCCAGAGGTATAGATTTGCCAGAAGCTGTCAGATATACTCTTTTTGTAGGTGTTCCAAAAATGGAATTTACATTAAAAAGCGATGATTATCGTTCAATGTATTTTATTTCATTAACGCTTTATCCTTTTTTTGCAAAGAAACTCGATTTTAAAACACTTTTAGAATATCAACATAATATCAATTTTATGAAAAGGTATGTGTTTTTTAAAGAGTTACACCCGAAAGTTGAGGAAAAATTAAAACAAATAAGGGAATATCTTTTTAATTTGATAAAGATTTATGAGGATGAGATAAAAAATTCACCTGAGATTAGTTTTGACGGAGAAAAAATAATAACAGCGGATATTACCGGTTATATTCAGGCAAGTGGACGTTCAAGCAGGTTTTATAAAGGACATTTGACAAAAGGTCTTTCTATTGTATTAGTTGATAATAAAAAGGCATTTTTTTCACTTCAAAAGAAACTTAAATGGTTTAGTGAGAGTGAGTTTGTAAATATAAAAGAGTTGAATATTGATGAAATTTTAAAAGAGATAGATAAAAGCAGAAGTGAGAGTAAAAAGCAGGATATTAAAACAACATTTGTAGTTGTGGAATCTCCTACAAAAGCAAAAACTATAAGTAGTTTTTTTGGAAATCCAAGCAGAAGAATTATCGATAATGTAATGGTTTATGAAATATTGATGGAAAACAGAAACTTAATTATTACTGCAAGTATAGGTCATGATTTTGATCTTGATGAAAATGAAGGTAAATGGGGTGTGAGTGAAAAATATATACCGATATTTAAAGTTTTAGAAAATAAAGATACAATTTTAAATGCATTGAATTTAGAAAGTTTTGAAGTTGATGAGGTTTTTATTGCAACAGACCCTGACAGGGAAGGGGAAAAAATTGCTTTTGATTTAAGCTTAAATAATAAACCATTTAATTTTAATGTCAAAAGAGCTGAATTTCACGAAATTACAAAATATGCTTTTGAAAATGCTTTAAATAATCCAAGAGAAATTGATAAAAATTTAGTCGGAGCGCAGTTTGTAAGAAGAATTGCTGATAGATGGATAGGGTTTTTAATCTCTCAAATTATTCAAAAAAGACTGCATAATCCCCATCTCTCAGCCGGAAGAGTTCAAACACCTGTGCTTAAATGGATAGCAAAAAGAACAGAAAATCTTAAAGAAAAAATTTATGTAGTAAGTATTAAAATTAATGATTTAAGAATTGAATTTGATTTTGAAAAAGAAGAAGAAGCTAAAAAATTTTATGAAAATATTCCTGATAAAATTTTTATAAAATTAATATCTTCCAAAGAGGAAAAATTATTCGAAAAGCCTTTCAATACATCAGAACTATTAAGAGAAGCTGCTCTTAAACTTAAATATTCACCCCAACAGACAATGAAATTTGCACAGGAATTGTTTGAGAGCGGATTTATTACATATCACAGGACTGATTCACACAGAATTTCTCCACTTGGAATTTCAATTGCAAAAGATTATATTTTGGAAAATTTTGGTGAAGATTATTTTCAAGCACGAAGTTTTGAAGAGGGTGGAGCGCATGAAGCAATAAGAACAACGACATCTATGGACAGCGAAGAGCTTAAAAGTTTTTGTATGATAAAAGGTATAAGTTTAACTTATCGACATTTTAAACTTTATGATTTAATTTTTAGAAAATTTATTGCTTCGCAAATGAAAGAAACGGAAGTAAAGAAAGATATTTTTAATATTTTAGGAAAAGAAGTTGAAGTTATTACAAAAATTTTAAAAGAAGGATTTAATTTAATTTATCCAATAAAAATATATGACATAAATGAAGGTGTATTTGAAATAGTTAAGAATATATATAAAAAATCAAAAATATCTCCATATACATATGCAGAAGTTATTGAAGAAATGAAAAATAAAGGAATAGGAAGGCCTTCTACATATGCAATTACAATTGAAAAATTACTTGAAAGAAAATATATTGTGGAAAAAAACGGATTTTTATTTGCAACATATCTTGGATTTAAAGTTTTGAAAATTATAGAAAATTTAAAATACAAAGATTTTGTTGAAGAAGAATTTACTGCAACACTTGAAAATATAATGGATGAAATTGAAAATGGAAAAAAAGATTATAAAAAAGAGCTTATTTGGCTTTTTTCTTTACTTTTTTAAGTTTTTCTATTCCTTTTAAATCATCTTTATTCCATTGGTAATATGTACCAAAAACCCTGTCCCAAAAATCTGTTGTTATTCCATGGTTTAATTTAGGTTTTTTATGATGAACAAAGTGGAATTCCTGCATATATCTCCAATATTTGCTTGAAAATTCACGTCTGTGCATAATATGATGCATTATTCCGTAATTGAAGTATCCAAGTGCCATACCTCCGACAATCGCCAAGGCATCAGGTGTAGGCATAATAAAATGTAAAAGCCATGCAAATATTGTTGCAATCACCGCACTCATAAAAAATGGCATTGCATCATAACTAAACGGATTTTGATGATGATGTGCGTGACCTTCTATAAAAACTCTTAATGGGTGGTTTTCATGAAAAAGCCATGCATGAACTGCGTATTCCAAAAATGTAAAAAATATTACACCTACTACAAATAATGCAATACTAGCCCATATATCGTTTGAGTAATAAATGCTTAATACTAAAAAAACAATAGCTGTTAAAAAATCCGTAGCAAGTGATAAATAATAATTCCATTTACTGGCTGTCATTTTTAAAATTAAATCTTTCATTGCCCCTCCTTAAATAAGGCTTATAGTAATTATAATATAAAATTATATCATAAATTTGTATTTGTTTTGTTATAATTTAATTAAAAAGGATATAAATGATTTTTAAAGATAGAATTGAAGCTGGAAAAGAACTTGCAAAAAGAATTAAAGAACTTAATTTAAAAAATCCTTTAGTAATAGCGCTTCCAAGAGGGGGAGTGCCTGTGGGTTATGAAATAGCAAAAGAACTTAATGCCCCTCTTGATATTTTATTCGTAAAAAAAATTCCTTCACCTCTTAATGAAGAGGCTGCAATTGGCAGTGTTAGTGAGAGCGGACTTGTTTTTATAAATCAGGACGCTGTAAGTATGCTCAATCAAAGAGGAATACCTGTGGATGAAAATTATATTCAGCAAAAGGCAATAGAGAAAATTCAAGAAATGGCGAGGAAAAGAGAGAAATATGGAATAGAACCTATCCCAATTGAAGATAAAGATGTTATTATTGTAGATGACGGGATTGCGACGGGGGCTAGTATGTATCTTGCTGCAAATACTGTTATTAGAGAACATCCAAATTCTATAACAATAGCTGCGCCTGTGGCACCAGCCGATGAATCACTTAAAGAAATGCTAAACAAAATAAGCAATAATTTGGTTATTTTACATACACCACCTATGTTTATGAGCGTAGGACAATGGTATGATGATTTTCATCAATTAAGTGATGAAGAGGTAATGGAGTATCTTAAAAAAGCAAGGGGCTTAATTTGACAAATGAAATATTTTTGAGTTATAATAACTAAAATAAATTTAAGGAGGGTGATATGGCAAAATTAACACCATTTGAACAAGAAGTAGTAGAAAAATTTGCTGAGGCAATAGAGCTTAATAAAGAAAAACCGGGTCTTGGCAATATTGATATTCATAAAGCAAGAGAACTAATTAAAGATGCAGGTGCACTTTTATTTGATGTAACATTACCAAATTTAGTAGAAGGGGAAAATGCAGCAGAAGCTGGAATCCCTACTGCATATTATACTCCATATACTGAATTTACAAGTTATATTGACGAACTTCCAGAAGACAAAACTCAACCAATTGTGGTAGCATGTAGAAAAGCTTTTTTTGCAAATAGAGTAAAAGGGCTGCTTGATGTTTTAGGATATAAAAATGTTTATGTTTTAGCTGATGATATTAAATATCTAATTGAAGCCCATAAAGCGCACACAGAAGGGTAATTCCTTCTTTTTTTCTTTTTGTATACTATTTTAGTGTCGAAGATCAAATATAAAGAGCAAAAATTTTCTATATTAATTTTTGCTGAATGCAATACAATGCCAAAAAAAGGCATTGTATGAGGACAGATTTTCTTTTAATATTAGCTATGATTGCATGGGGTAGTAACTGGGTAAGTGCTAAAATTTTAATGAATTATTTTAGTGCAGGAGAACTTATTTTTTGGAGATTTTTAATTGCTTCTTTTTCACTTTTGATTGTTCTTGTGATTTTTAAAATATCTCTTAAACTTTCCTTTAAAAATATAATAATATCTATACTAAGCGCTGTATTTTTAAGTTTGTATAATTTGTTATTCTTTTTAGGTGACCATTTAGCAAGTGCCGCTCTTGGAGGGGTTTTGGTAACTACTCTTAATCCAATAGTCACATTTTTAATAATTGCTTTTTTAAATAAAAAGATTTTAAGCAAAAAAGAGATTTTTGCGCTTTTTTTAGGAGCAATAGGTTCTATATTTATAATTAAAATCTGGCAATTTGATATTACTTTTAATAAGGGTATTCTTTTTTTTATTTTAGCTGCACTGATATGGCCTCTCTTAACTATTATCAGCTCAAATATTGAAAAAGAAAATTCTTTAACTTTTAGTGTTTATATGTTTTTATTTACAGCAATTATCACATATTTTTTTGTAAATAAAACCATAGTGCCTTCTTTTGATTTTAAAATCACTTTTAATCTTTTGGCTTTAAGCGTATTTGGGACTTCTTTTGCAACAGCGGCGTATTTTTTTGGAAGTAGTGTTCTTGGAGGTAAAAGGGCAAGTACTTATATTTTTATAGTTCCTTTGACATCGGTTTTATTTGCAGTTTTGTTTTTAAATGAAAAAATTGATATATTTATGATTATCGGAGGAATTATAAGTATTATCGGAGTATATATTTTAAATGGTTTTGAAATAAATTTAAGGAAAATATTTTATGAAAAATAAGATAATTGCAGTTTACGGTGAATTTAAAAATGCCGGAATGACTCCACATTTTCATGAAACTTTTAGTGTCGGTATTTTTACAAAAGGAGGATGTAGATATAAAATAGGTAAAAAAGAAGAAATTATTAGAAGCGGTGAGATTAGAATAATTGCTCCATTTGAATTGCATCAAACTTATGAGGGAAAGTGGGAGTATCTTCATTTTGATATTGAAAGCACTTTTTTACTGAATTATATAACAGATATTAAACAGGAAGATTTAAAAAATTTTTCTTTAAATAAAAAATTCAAAAATGAATCATTTAAAAGAAATGCTTTTTATTTATATAAAGCTATAAAATTTGACAATTTAATATTTGAAGAAATTTTTTTGAATTTTGCGAAAGGAATTTATATAAATTTTGATAAAGAATGTAACTTGGAATATAATAAATCTACTTTATCAAAAGCAATTGAATATATATATTCACATTATGGTAATAAGAATTTAAGTGTTGAAAATATCGCAAAAGAGCTTAATTTATCAGTTTATTATTTTGTAAGAAGTTTTAAAAAACATTTTGGTGTAACACCTCATCGTTTTATTTTAAGTTTGAG
The DNA here is from genome assembly GCA_027008345.1 of Nautiliaceae bacterium. Classification (GTDB taxonomy): domain Bacteria; phylum Campylobacterota; class Campylobacteria; order Campylobacterales; family Nautiliaceae; genus JALTBU01. Next base: position 6,980 of record JALTBU010000074.1, read on the forward strand.
GGTTGAAAAGGCTAAACAGATGATTTTAAAAACTAATGAGAGTTTTTCTCTTATAGCTCAAATGTGCGGTTTTAGCGACCAATCGCATATGATAAAAATATTTAAAAAAATACTGGGCTATAAGCCCGGTATTTTAAGAAATTAATTTTTTTTACCTCTTACATAACCTTCGATGATGAATCTAAGCGCATTTAGTTTTATGAAACCTTCTGCATCTTTTTGATTATAAACTTTATCTTCTTCAAAAGTCGCGAATTCAGGGCTAAATAGTGATTTAGGAGATTTTCTTCCAACTACACTTACATTACCTTTATAAAGTTTTAATCTGACTGTTCCTTCACAGTTTTCCTGAGTTTTATTAATAAGTTCTTGCAATGCTTTTCTCTCAGGAGCAAACCAGAAACCGTTATAAATAAGTTCAGCATATTTTGGCATTATTTCATCTTTAAGATGAGCTTCGCCTTTATCAAGAGTAATACTTTCAATTGCTCTGTGAGCTTTAAGTAGAATTGTTCCACCAGGAGTTTCATAACACCCGCGTGATTTCATTCCTACAAATCTGTTTTCTACTATATCAATTCTTCCAATTCCGTGTTTTTTCCCGTATTCATTAAGAGTTTCAAGAATTTGAGCAGGTGTCATTTTGCTACCATTTATTGCAACTGCATCTCCTTTTTCAAATTCAATTTCAATGTATTCTGGTTTATCTGGTGCTTTTTCAGGGGCTACTGTCCATCTCCACATACTCTCTTCTGGTTCTGCCCAAGGATCTTCTAAAATTCCACCTTCATATGAGATATGAAGTAAATTTGCATCCATTGAATAAGGTGATTTTTTACCGTGTTTTTGGATTGGAATTCCGTGTTTTTCAGCATAAGCCAAAAGTTTTTCACGGCTGTTTAAATCCCACTCTCTCCAAGGTGCGATAACTTTA
>JALTBU010000075.1 GCA_027008345.1 Nautiliaceae bacterium
CCAAAATGTCACCTTGTTTAACCTCAGCACCTTCTTGAACATGAATAACAGTTTTTGGTTCAAGCACATATTCATATACTTTATCTTTTGCAACGAGCAATATTCTTGGATGATATCCTTTTGGCAAATATTCTTTTACAATGATTCTACTCTCACCGGTCAGTTCATCAATTTGAGTTGTTACTGTAAATCCATCAATAATATCCTCAAATTTAATCATTCCGTCAGCTTCAGCAAGAATTGGATTCGCAAAAGGATCCCATTCAGCTATAACTTTGCTTTCACCTTTAATCGGTTCGGCAATACTTTCACCTGATTTTACATTATCATTATCATTTTTAAGAATTTTACTTCCTCTTACAATATAATATCTATCTGCTTCCCTGTCATTTTCATCAACTATTACTGCAAAAAGACCTTTGTATTCATTATCATATCCGATTTCATCTCCTGCTTTAAGGTCATAAACCCTTTCAAGATGGTCACCCGTCAATTTATAATATTTAATTATACCGCTAACTTTACTCTCAACTTTCATAGGGACAGGTTCATTGTCATCAACTTTTAGTTCAGCCCCGTAAGGGATTCTTTGTGGAATATACCATGCTTCTTTAATTACTTCAACTATTGCATCGTCTTTATTTACTTTTTGATCTTTATAAGGAATGTAAAGTTTTCCTTCTGTTTTACCAGAAATTCCGGCAAGCTCAGTTCCTTTTACAATATCATTTTTTCTTAATGAATATCTTTTAATACTTCCATCATCACAGTGAACTTCTATAAGAACTTCTTCATGCTGAGACTGTACTTTTACAATCCCATCACACGGAGCTTTAAGTTTAGGTTCAACTAAAAGTACTGCTGCATTTCTTCTATTTGCAACAATCTTTTTACCATCTCTATTGTAAGTTTCGATATTATAATATCTTATATAACCATGTTTATCGGCTACAATTTGTCTCTCTTCTTGGGTAGAACCGGCAATACCACCTGTATGGAATGTTCTAAGAGTAAGCTGAGTACCTGGCTCACCAATTGACTGAGCGGCTAAAATACCAACTGCTTCACCAACTTTTACAAGTTTTCTCTCAGCCAGATTCATACCGTAACATTTAGCACAAATACCTTTTGGAGCTTTACATGTAAGCGCACTTCTTATTTTTACTGATTTAACACCTTTTCTTACTATCTCTTTTGCCTCTTCTTCAGTAATTAAAGTCCCTTCTGTAAATAACACTTCATTTGTAATAGGGTCATAAACATCATCTGCAAGTACTCTTCCATAAATTCTCTCTTCAAGAGATTCCACTAAAGTTGACCCATCAGTAATATCTGTAACTTCAATACCTTCATGAGTCCCACAATCTTCCATAATAACTCTAAAATTTTGTGAAACATCAACAAGTTTTCTCGTCAAATATCCAGCACTTGCTGTTTTAAGAGCTGTATCCGCAAGACCTTTTCTCGCTCCGTGAGTTGAGATGAAAAATTCAAGTACATTTAGACCTTCTTTAAAGTTTGAAATAATAGGAGTTTCAATAATCTCACCATTAGGTTTTGCCATAAGGCCCCTCATACCTGCAAGCTGTTTAATCTGAGATGCACTACCTCTCGCACCTGAGTCCGCCATCATATAAATTGAATTGAATCCGTCTTTATCTTTTTTCATAAGCTCAAGAAGTTTTTCTTTAATTTCATTATCCACTCTTGTCCAAATATCGATAATTTTGTTATATCTCTCTTGCTCTGTTAAAAGACCTTTTTTGTATTGTTCTTGAACTTCTTTAACTTTATTTAGGGCTTCTTGAATAATTTCAGGCTTTTCTTCTGGTACTAAAATATCATCCATTGAAATAGAGACACCTACTTTTGCTGCATATCTGAAACCTAAATCTTTTAAATTATCAAGAAACTCTGCGGTAACTTTAAGTCCGCCCATTTTATATACATAGTCTACTAAATTAGAAATATCTTTTTTCTTCATAATTTTGTTATACATCTCAACCGGAACAAAATCAGGTGTAATTGAATGTAAAATCATTCTACCAGGTGTAGTTTCTACTATTTCACCTTTTACTTTTACTTTTATTTTTGCATGTAAATCCACAATCCCTTCATCAAAAGCCATCAAAACTTCCTCAGGATTTGCAAAAAGTTTATGCTCACCTTTTACTCCATCTTTAATAAGTGAAATATAATAAACTCCAAGAACCATATCTTGAGACGGAACGGCAATAGCTTTACCTGATGCCGGAAGCAAGATATTCATTGAGCTTAGCATTAAAATTTTAGCCTCAGCAATTGCTTCTTGGCTAAGTGGCACGTGAACCGCCATTTGGTCACCGTCAAAGTCTGCGTTAAATGCCGCACAAACAAGTGGATGTAATTGAATTGCATTACCGTCAATTAAAACTGGATGGAATGCCTGAATTGATAATTTATGCAGTGTCGGCGCCCTGTTTAGCAATACTGGGTATTGATCTACAACTTCTTGTAAACATTCCCAAACTTCCGGAGTTTTATCTTCGATATGTCTTTTTGCCTGTTTAATTGTCGTAGCATAACCTTTTTCTTCAAGTTTTCCAATCAAATGAGGTTTGAATAATTCAAGTGCCATTTTTTTAGGAAGACCGCATTGATCCATTCTAAGATTTGGTCCGACTACAATAACACTTCTTCCTGAATAATCAACCCTTTTACCAAGAAGGTTTTGCCTAAATCTACCTGTTTTACCTTTAATAATATCACTTAATGATTTAAGAGGTCTTTTATTTGCACCTTTAATAGTATTCCCTCTTCTTCCGTTATCAAACAACGCGTCAACTGCTTCTTGAAGCATTCTTTTTTCATTTCTGATAATAATCTCAGGTGCATCAAGCTCAATAAGTCTTTTTAATCTTTGGTTTCTATGAATTACTCTTCTATATAAATCATTAACATCTGCAACTGCAAATTTACCACCATCAAGTGCAACAAGCGGTCTTAAATCAGGTGGAAGAACAGGAATTACAGACATTATCATCCATTCAGGTCTGTTATCTGAATTTAAAAATCCTTCAACAATTTTAAGTTTTTTAACAATTTCTTTTTTTCTGGCTTCACTTTTAGTCGTTTTAAGCTCTTCTTTTAATGAATAATATATTTCAGGCAGATCAAGTTCTTCAAGCATTTTTCTGATAATTTCAGCTCCCATTTCGGCATGAAAGCCACTATCGCCATAAAGATCTACAAGTTTTCTATATTCTTCTTCTACTAATACATCTCCTCTTTTTACAGGTGCATCTCCTGGTTCATATACCACATATGCCTCATAATAGAGCACTCTCTCAAGATCTTTCATTTTAATATCAAGAAGTGTCCCGATTCTACTTGGAAGGTTACTTACATACCAGATATGCGCTACTGGTGTTACAAGCTCAATATGCCCAAATCTCTCACGTCTGACTTTGCTAGTAGTAACTTTTACACCACATTTTTCACACACAATGCCTTTATATCTCATTTTTTTGTATTTACCGCAAAGACACTCATAATCATTAATAGGACCAAAAATTTTAGCACAGAAAAGCCCGTCTCTTTCAGGTTTAAGTGTTCTGTAATTGATTGTTTCAGGTTTTTTAACCTCCCCATGAGACCAAGAAAGGATCTCCTCAGGAGATGCTATTTTTACCTGAACGGCATCAATATCAGAAGGTCTGTTTTCTTCATCCCAATCAAGTTTTACATACTTAAATTTCTTCATCATCTTCTTCCTTTTTATAAAACTCTAAATCAAGCCCGAGTGCACGAAGTTCTTTACTTAAAACAAAGAATGTTTCACTAAGCCCCTCAATTGGAACATTTTCTCCTCTTGTAAGTGCTCTATAAGCTTTATTTCTTCCTTCAACATCATCAGATTTGGTTGTAAGCATTTCTTTAAGGTTATATGCAGCACCGTATGCTTCAAGTGCCCAAACTTCCATTTCCCCAAATCTTTGTCCACCAAATAGTGCTTTACCACCAACTGGCTGTTGTGTAATTAAAGAATATGGTCCTATGCTTCTTGCATGCACTTTATCATCAACAAGGTGATGAAGTTTTAACATATACATATATCCAACATTAACTCTCTCTTTAATCGGCTCACCGGTTCTTCCGTCAAAAAGTTGAGTTTTACCATCTTCTGGAATGCCTGCAAGTTCAAAAAGTTTTTTAAACTCTTCTTCATTTACACCCTCAAATACCGGTGTTGAAAATTTTACACCTTTCGCCCAGTCTTGCGCATATTTTAAAAGTTCTTCATTTGTTAAACTGTCAAGAAACTCTTTATAATGTGCACCAAAATGTGCAACATCAACAATTTCTTTCATTTTTGCTCTTAATTTTTCCATCATATCGTTTTGTTTTTCTTTTAAAATAGCTTCAATTTGCTCACCGAGTTTTTTTCCTACAAGACCAAGGTGCACTTCCATAATCTGACCTATATTCATCCTTGATGGAACCCCAAGAGGATTAAGTACTACATCCACTGTCCTTCCGTCTTTCATATAAGGCATATCAGCCTGAGGCACAATAATACTCACGATACCTTTATTACCGTGACGCCCTGCCATTTTATCACCGACTTTTATTTTTCTTTTATTTGCAATATAAACTTTTACCATTTTTGCAACACCGTTTGGCAGGATATCATCACGCTCAAGAACTTCAATTTTTTCATCATAATCACGTCTAATTTTTTCTTTTTCAGCCTGATATTTGTTCTTAATAGAATCAAATTCTTTTTTTGTTTCTTCATCAAAATATTCAATTAAACTTAAAAGCAGGAATTTATTGATATTTTCAAGTTCTTCTTTTGGAAGATTTTCGCCCGCTTTATATACTTTTCCGTTAAGTGCCAAATCTTTTGCAAGAGGTTTTTTAGATAACAGATTAATAAGGGATACCATTTCTTCTTTATCAATAATATTTAATTGATTTTTATAAATTTCTTCGATTTTTGCTTTTTCTTCTTCATGGGCTTGTCTTGCTCTCTCATCAAGTTCATATCCCTTTTTAGTATAAACTTTAACATCAATTACCACACCCTCCATACTAGCAGGTGCATAAAGTGAACTATTCACAACATGTCCGGATTTGTCTCCAAAAATTGATTTTAAAAGTCTCTCTTCTGGTGTAGGTTTAACATCTCCTTTTGGAGAAATTTTTCCTACTAAAATCATTCCAGGTTTTACATATGTTCCAACTTTAATAATTCCACTTTCATCAAGGTGAGTCAATTGCTCAGGTTTTACTCCAGGAATATCAGCCGTTAATTCTTCAAGCCCGTGTTTTAGTTCTCTTACTTCACACACTTCTTCATAAATATGAACAGATGTATAAACATCATCTTTAATTATTCTCTCACTAAGAACTATAGCATCCTCATAGTTATAACCGTTCCATGGCATAAATGCAACAAGAACATTTTTACCAATGGCTATCTCGCCGTTATCCATATTAGGTCCGTCTGCAATTACATCTCCAGCATTTACTTTATCACCTACTTTTACAATAGGTCTTTGATCAAAACAAGTATTTTGATTGGTTCTTAAATATTTTTCAAGTCCGTAATGATCAATATACGCTCCGTTTTCATCTTCACCAAGAATATATATATTTCTTGCATCAACTTTAATTACTTTACCGCCTCTTTTGGCTTTTACAATTTGCCATGCATCACGTGCAACATATTTTTCCATTCCAGTACCTACAAATGGAGCTTCACTTCTAAGCAGTGGAACTCCTTGACGCTGCATGTTAGATCCCATTAACGCTCTGTTTGCGTCATCATGTTCAAGAAAAGGAATAAGCGATGCACCAACCCCTACAATCATTTTTGGATTAAGATCATATAAGTCTACTTCTTTTTTATCAACTAAAATAATTTCACCATCTTTTCTGGCTTCTACTAAATCATCAATAATTTCACCTGTTTTTTCATCAATTTTTACACTAGCTGGTGCTATTACTTTTTCTTCTTCTTGAGTTGCAGTAAGATATACAATTTCATCTGTTACTCTACCATCCTTTACAATTCTATAAGGAGCTTCAATAAATCCGAATTCGTTAACTTTTGCATAAGTTGATAGAGTATTAACAAGACCGATGTTTTGACCTTCTGGTGTTTCAATAGGACAAATTCTTCCATAGTGACTTGGATGAACGTCCCTGATTTCAAATCCGGCTCTTTCTCTTGTTACACCGCCTTCACCAAGTGCACTTAATCTTCTTTTATGCGCAACTTCGCTAAGAGGGTTTGTTTGATCCATAAATTGAGATAATTGTCCTGTTGCAAAAAAGTCTAAAATTGTAGTTGTTACAAGTTTTGTATTTACAAGATCCATTGGGAGTAAATCATTTATATTAGTAACAGTAGTCATTTTATCTTTAATAGTTTTTTGCATTTTAGCAAGACCATCTTGTAATTTATTGGCAAGTAATTCACCTATACTTCTGATTCTTCTGTTACCAAGATGATCTCTATCATCTATTTGACCAACACCGTTTTTAACACCGATTAAGTATTGAATCGTTTTAATAATATCTTGGTATGTAAGAACTGTAACATCATCTGGAATATTAAGACCAAGTTTATGATTCATTTTCATACGACCAACTTTTGTTAGGTCATATCTTTCCGGATCAAAGAAAAGTTTTTCAAATAATTCTTTTGCTGTTTGAGGGTTTGCAGGCTCACCTGGTCTCATAACTTTATATATTCTAATTCTTGCAAGGTCATTTTCGTTTTCTATACCCTCTGTTTGTTTAAGTATTTTAAGTGTTTCTATATCTTGATGAAATGCTCTGAGTATCCCGTCATCAACATTCTCAGCTAAATCATTAACTATTTTAAATTCTTCAATTTGAGATTCAATAATTTTTTTAAGTTTCACATCATTCAAAATAGTTAATGTATCAAATAAAACTTCTCCGGTAACTGGATCGTAAATTGGTTCAGCTAAATGTCTGTCTAATAAAAGCTCAATAGGATATTCTACATATTCATGCTCTTCTTGAATTTTTTTAAGTTTTCTCTCTGTAAGTCTTTTTCCAGCAGAAACCAATACATTTCCGTTTTCATCTTTAATATCATAGTCATATTTTCCAGGCTCAAGCTGGCTTGATGGCATTAAAAATTTATTATCTCTTACTTTAATATCAATAATAGGATAAAACATTTTTAAAATATCTTCTTTACTATAATCCATAGCTCTAAGAAGTATAGTAACAGGTACTTTTCTTCTTTTGTTTACCCTAACATAAAGTACATCTTTTACATCATATTCAAAATAAACCCAGCTACCCCTATCCGGAATAATTTGAGCAGAATAAAGAAGTTTATTTGAATTTTGAGCTTCTTCCTGTTTAAAAATAACACCTGGGCTTCTATGAAGCTGATTAACTATAACTCTTTCAACTCCATTTATAATAAAACTTGTTCTTTCAGTCATTAAAGGAATGTCTCTAATAAATAAAGTTTGTTCTTTAATGTCTTTAATTCCTATAACTTCACCGGTTTTTTCATCTTTTTCATGCACAATCAGTCTAATTTTAATTCTAATAGGAATAGAATAAGTAAGACCTTTTTCCATACATTCTCTAACAGTATATTTTGGTTTTTTGAATTCAATTCCTGCATATTCCAATGTTATCCTATTTTGATTATCAGTAATAGGAAACATTGATTTAAATACTTTGTGAATTCCACTTTTTTCCGGTTCATTTATATTAATAAAATCTTGAAAAGAATTTTGTTGTAAATGAAGTAAATTTGGAATATCTAATATTTGTGGGATTTTTGAAAAATCTAATCTTAATCTATTAGCGGATTTTAATTGGTTTAACATAGGCTCTCCTGGGTGAGAAATTTGTAGATTTAATCGT
>JALTBU010000076.1 GCA_027008345.1 Nautiliaceae bacterium
GAGGTTGAAAAATATAATTTAGGAATTATTCATTCAATAGTAACAGTTGAAGAAGATAAAAGAGGATTTTTTAATGTTGAAATTATTATGAATATTCCAGACAAAGGAACAGTAGTAGTTCATCATAAAGACAAAGATATGTATGCTGCTTTAGATATAGCAAAAGATAAACTTGAAAAACTTCTTAGAAGATATCACGACAGAATTACAGACCATCACGTAAAACAAGACAGACTTGAAGAGATTTTAGTTGAAGAACCAGCAGATGAAATAGTTGAAATGCCTTTAGATGTTGAAAAACCATTAAGCATTGAAGAAGCGGTTGATGAATATAAAAAATCAGGGCTTTATTTTATGGTATTTAAAGACACACACGGAGAAAAAAGAGTAATTTATAGAAGAAAAGACGGAAAACTTGGATTATATTAATTAGTTTTGGTAAAATTCCAAACTTAAAAAAAAAGGAGCGTTAATGAAAAGAACATATCAACCAAGTAAGGTTAGAAGACAAAGAAGACACGGATTTAGAGCTAGACTAAAAACTAAAAACGGAAGAAAAGTACTTGCTAGAAGAAGAGCAAAAGGTAGAAAAAGATTAGCAGTTTAAGTTCTAAAGAGATAAAATATCTCTACTCAAAAGGGAAGAAATTTCATACATCTTATTTTATTGTTTTTTTTCTTCCTTTTGAAGAGTTAAAATTTGCAGTAGTTGTATCCAAAAAAATTTCAAAAAAAGCTGTCGTCAGAAATAAAATTAAAAGAAGAATAAGACATCTTTTCAAAACAAATATTCAATCCGGAAAATATGTTGTTATAGTAAAAAATGATATTTCTGAGACTGATTTTAAGAAAATAGAAAATGATTTTAAAAAAATTATTAAAAAAACCGGTTAAATTTTATCAATATTTTATAAGTCCAATGTTAGGGCAAAATTGCAGGTATTATCCAACATGTAGCGAATATGCTTTATGGGAGATAGAATGTGATAATGCTTTTAAGGCTTTTTTTAAGTCATTTTTTAGAATATTAAGATGTAATCAGCTTTTTAAAGGTGGGATTGATTATCCAGTAATAAAAAAAAATATAAATCCAATATATGGAAAAAAGAAAAAAATAGATTATTGGCTTGTGCCAAAAGAGAATAAATTTATAGTTATAAAGGCTAAATATGAATAAAAATTCCAATATGAGAAGAATAATATTAGCAACGGTAATATCTTTTATATTCTTCATTGCATATGATTATTTTGTAATTACTCCTCAGCAAAAAAAAGCTGAGAAAATATTAGAACAAAATAAAACCACTACTCAAATAACCCAAAAACAATCTAAAATAAATAAAGCTATCTTAAATTCAAAAACACTTGTAGATATTAAAGCTAAAGATTTTGAAGCAAAAATAGATGAATTTGGTAGAATTAGCTCTTTTATTTTAAAACAGAAAAAATTTAACGAAAAAAATAAAGAAATTAATTTAGTATCAAATAAACTTCCAAAACCTCTTGAGATAAGATTTGAAAATCAAACATTAAATAAAGAGGCTTTTCAAATTCCTTATAAAGCAGATAAATCACAAATAATTTTAAATGGAAATAAAAAAAGTGTTGTTTTAACTCAAAATCTAAATAATGAAGTTGTTAAAAAAATTATTACATTTTATCCAAATGGAAGATATGATATAAAAATAATTCTTTCAAAAAATGCAAAATATTTTCTATCTCCTGGATACAGACCAAGTGTTGCTATAGATAGACTTACAGTACACGGGGCTTTAGTTAAAAAAGCAGATGGAACGCTTGATGTTATTGAAGATGGAGATGCAGAACAAAAAACTGTTAAAAATGCAATTATTGCAGCCGGATTTGACAGATATTATACAAATCTATTTTTCAGTAAAAAACCTTTTGATGTTTTAATAACTGCTGATAATGAAAATCCTGTTTTATATGTTGTTTCTAATTCAAATATAAATCTAACAGGTTATATAGGACCAAAATATGTAGATACTTTAAAAAGCATTAATCCTTCTTTAGTTGATGTTGTTCAATATGGAGTTGGGACATTTTTTGCAAGAAATCTGTTTTTACTTTTAGACTTGCTTCATAAAATAGTGGGTAATTGGGGTGTAGCGATTATTTTCTTAGTGATTATTGTTAGACTTATTTTATTCCCTCTTACATATAAGGGAATGGTGAGTATGTATAAATTAAAAGAACTTGCCCCAAAAATGAAAGAAATTCAACTTAAATACAAAAAAGACCCTCAAAAACTTCAAATGCATATGATGAAGCTTTATAAAGAACACGGAGCAAATCCTCTTGGAGGATGTTTGCCTCTTTTACTTCAAATTCCTATTTTTTATGGAATTTATAAACTTTTATTATATGC
>JALTBU010000077.1 GCA_027008345.1 Nautiliaceae bacterium
TACCTTCCATAACAGCTTCTTTTATATTCTTAAATCTTTCCATAACTTCTGCATCTATATTACCAAGATCGCTTAAAATTACAACTCCTCCCTCTTTTATAGCAGAATCTGGAATAATTTCAACATTTTCAAATTTATCTTTTAAAAATTCAGCATCTTTTGGATTCACTTTGATTTTGATTTTTGTAGCTTCTTTTATATCTTCCATTAAAGCTTTTGCAAGATTATATGCGACTTGTTCAGATTCTTTTGATATTTCTTTTTGTATTACTTCTTTTGCTATATCAAGTGCAACTGAAATAAGCTCTTTTTCTACTGAAAGTATTTTTTCTTCAAAAATTTCGTTGATTTTATCAATTTTTTTAATTGATTCTTCAAGCAGGGATATTCTTTCTTTAAATTGATTTTCACATTCTTTTTTACCCTCTTCCACTCCCTGTTTATAACCTTTATCATATGCCGTTTTTTTCTCAGTTTCTATTCTGGAATTACATTCCTGAATCTGAGCTTCGAATTTTTGCTGAGCTGATGCAATATTTTGTGATAATTCCTCAATTTTCAAAAGAAGTTTTTCAATAATTTCATTATTGTTTTTATTTTCATTATTATTTGGTATTGCATTCTCTTTTGGATCTTCTTGCATAACTGATTTAATATTTTCTTTTTCTTCGGTACTTATTTCTTTGAATTTATATTCTTTTACAATATGTTTATCACTTCTTCCGCCATTAATTATTTTACTCAATTACCTCTTCCTCCGAACCTATTGAAACTTTCCCTTCTTCGGCAAGTTTTTGAACTACTTCTATAACTTTCCTCTGGGCAGCTTCTACTTCTTTAACTTTTACAGGTCCTAAAAACTGCATCTCCTCTTCAAACGCCGCTGCAGCCCTTTGAGACATATTGGCAAGGAATTTCTGCTTTAATTCCTCTGGTGCACCTTTTAGAGCAATCATAAGAGTATTTTTGTCTACTTCTTTTAAAATTTCTCTTATTGCGGTATTGTCAAGTTTTAATATATCTTCAAATGTAAACATTTTCTCTTTAATCTGTTCAGCAAGTTCATTATTAATCTGTTCTATATGTTTAAGTGTAGATTTTGCGGCCTTTTGACCTAAACGGTTAAAAATTTCAGCCACAAATCTAACTCCTCCAATTTCAACCTTATAACCTGTAAGTGATTCAAGTTTTGTTTCAAGTATAGCACTTACTTTTTTAATAACCTGAGGTGAAATATCCCCAAGATTGCTCATCCTCATCAATACCTCAGCCCTTATTTCATCTGGAAAATAACTAAGAGTTTCAGCAGCACTTGTAGGATCCATATGTGCTAAGATAAGTGCAATTGTCTGTGGATGTTCGTTCACGATAAAATCCGCAAGCTGTTGAGGTTTGACTTTTTGTAAAAAACCAAAATTCTGCTCACTCTGTAAAGATTTGGCAAGTTTATCAAGAACTTTTTTAGCTTCCTCAGGACCTAGCGCTTTATAAAGTATTTCTTTTGCATATTCAAGTCCACCACTTGCAATATATTGATTTGATTGAAAAATTACATAAAATTCTTCTAAAACCGCTGCGGCAACAGCTTTGTCAATTGTTCTTGCTGTGGCTATATATTTTGATATTTCAGTAATTGCCTCTACATCCATATATGAAAAAATCTGTGCGGTTAAATCTTCTCCTAACTGAATTAACAATATTGCAATTTTTTCAGGCATCGAAAGTTCGTCTAATACAGCCTGCTGTTGAGGTGATAAAGCCATTTTTTTCCTTTTAAGATTCCGGATGTTCCTCTTTAATCAAATTTTCAAGTACTTTTGCAACCTGTTCAGTATTTTCTTCTACTATTTTTGTAACTCTTTCAAGTAACACTTCGTATTTAAGTTCCTCTTCGTTAATATCACTTGAAATGCCTAATTGCTGTTCGACTTTTTCTTTTAATTCTTTAATTTTATCATAAGTTGTTTCTATTTCTTCTTCATTAATTTCTACTTCATGTTTTACAGGTTTTTCTTCTTCAACTTTAACTTCAAGCATTTTTTGAGAAAACGGAACTATTACTTTTTTATAAAAAATAAATAAAATTATTGCTAATAAAAGATACTTTATTATTGGCAAAAAAGGTCCTAAATACATTGATACTTTTTCCATAATCATTCCTGTCTTTGATGAAGAAGCATTAACTCCTGAATTTGCAAATTCAAAAGATGAAACTGTTACACTATCCCCTCTTTTGGGATCAAAACCAATTGTGTTTTTAACAAGATTTTCAATATTAGCTAGTTCTATTTTACTCAAAGGAATAAATTTAATGTTTCCTTTTTTATCTTTTTGATAATGACCATCAACCACTACTGCTGCTGTGATTCTTTTAATTTTAGCAAGGGGCTCTTTTACATCTTTTACAGTTGTGGAAATTTCATAATTTGTAGTTGCTTCACTTTTATTATATTTTTCTACTACATTGTTGCTTTTCATACCTTGAACAGGTCCAATATTACTTACAGCACCTGGAACTCCGCCCACTGGTTTAGGTTTTGTTCCTATTTTACTCTCTTCAATTGTCTGTTCACTTCTTACTACATTATTTGGATCATAAATTGTAGACTTTGATTTTACCTGTGAAAAATCAAGATCTACATTTACTTTTGCTACAACTTTATTTTTACCTCCAACAATGGGAGCAAGTATACTTACAATCTTTTCTTCAAGACCTTTTTCAAGCCTTTTTTTATAAAACATCTCCGTCTTTAAAAGCTCATTGTTTTGTGTAAGTTCATCATTTTCCCCAAGAGGATTTCCGTACTGGTCAACAATTTTTACATTTTCAGGTTTTAGTCTCGGAACAGCAGAAGCAACAAGATATTTTATTCCCTGTATCTGTTTTGGTGTTAAAATCATATTGGGTTTTAATTTTATAAGCACAGAAGCACTTGGAGGCACCTGTTTTGATACAAAAACAGACTGTTTTGGAATAGCGATATTTACCTTTGCACTCTCGACTGCATCAATTGCCTCAATCGTTCTTTCAAGCTCACCTTCAAGGGCCCTTAAATATTTTATTCTCTCTTCAAAATCAGTTGCCCCAAATGAATTTTTATCGAAAAGTTCAAATCCTACGGTGCTTGATTTTGGAAGTCCCTGAGCGGCTATATCAAGTCTTAATTTTGAAACTTTATCTTTTGGTACTTCAATTACCCCGTCTTTTGGTATCACATATGGAATATTTTTTTTATCAAGATACTGAACAATTAATGCAGCATCCTGAGGCTTTAAATTTTCAAAAAGAATTGCATAATTGTTTTTCGGTTTCGAAGATGTCGAATTAAATACAATCAAAAAAGCAATTATCGCTACCACTGCGATAATGCTTCCTATTATTACAATACGTTGTTGTTTATTTAATTTATTAAAAAAAGCGATTATTTGTTTAAAAAGCGCTTCAAAATTCAACTAATTTCCCTTAATATTTTCAATAATTTATCATTTTCTTCCGGTTTTCCTATTGTAATTCTTAATGCATCAAATCCGTAACTTGCCATATCTCTTACAATTATACCTTTTTTTAGAAGCTCATTGGCTATTTTTGTAGATTCAGGAATATAAATTACAATAAAATTTGTATAACTTTCAATATAATCAATACCTTTTTCTTTTGCAAAGTTTATGTATTTTTTCATCTCTTTAAAATTGTTTTTAATACCCATTTCAACCCATTCATCATCTTCAAGCGCTTTTGAAGAGGCAATTTGAGAAAGGATTGTTATATTAAAAGGTGGTCTTAATTTATGAAGATTTGAAATAATGTATTCGTTTGCTATACCATAGCCTACTCTCATACCTCCAAGTCCGTATGCTTTTGAAAAAGTCCCTGTATAAATAACATTTTTATATTTTAAAACATCTTTTGGTCTTATTTCTTTATTTTTATCTTTATATGCTGCAAATTCCTGGTATGCACCGTCAATTAATATAAGGGTGTTTTCATCAATTTTTTCAATAAATTCAAAAACATCTTTTGAATCAAGGCATTCTCCAAGCGGATTGTTTGGCACACATAAAAATATAATTTCCGGCTTTTCTTTTTTATATATTTCATAAAATTCATCAAGATTATGAGTTGCAGATGCGGTTTTTAAAATTTCAGCTCCAACCTGTTTTGAATATATTTCATACATTGCAAATGTAATACCTGCCATCAGTACTTTTTTAGGAGAGATGGCGTGTACAGCAAATTCAATAACCTGGTCGCTTCCGGCTCCTATTATAATATTTTCTTTATTAACACTATGTTTTTTTGCAAGTTTTTCTTTTAATTCATAAAAGCTGTCATCGGGGTATCTATGCATAAGCTCTGCATTTTTTTTAACTTCTTCGATAACCTTAGGAGAAGGACCGTAAGGATTTTCATTACTTGCAAGTTTTATAATTTCATCTGGTTTTATTCCATATTCCCTTACTACAAGTTCAATTGGTTTTCCAGCTTCATAGGTTTTTAAATTTTTTAATTTTTCAAACATATTTATCCTTTAACAGTCTTTAAGATAACTTCCAAGCCATATCATATCTTTTTTTTCTATAATTTCTTTTACATTTTTATCATCGATATGACCTTCAAAATCAATATAAAACCATGTATTAAATGTGTCGTCTTTATTAGGTCTGCTTTCTATTTTTAAAAGATTAATGTTTTTTTCTTTAAATTCTTTTAAAAGTTCAAAAAGTGCTCCGCTTTTATGTGAAGTTTTTGCAATTACACTTGTTTTATCATTACCTGATTTTTGTGTTTTAAAATCACTTATAATAATAAATCTTGTTCTGTTTGCACTATTATCTTCTATTTTTTCAAATAAAAGGGGAACATTATATAATTTTGCAGCTATTTTGGAACAAATCGCACCGCTTAATTCATCTTTTGCTGCAAGTTTTGCAGCTTTTGCCGTTGATTCGGTAGGTATAAATTCGACATCTAAAAGATTATGTGTTTCAAGAAAGTTAAGACACTGGTTATATCCTTGTGGATGTGAATAAATTCTTTTGATTTTAGTTATATCATCCTGCAATGAAGCAAATGAATGATGAATATCCATACAGATTTCAGCTACAATTTTTACGTCATATTTTTTCAATGAATCAAGTGTGATCCCCACAACCCCTTCTGTATTATTTTCAATCGGAACAACTCCATATTTTGCTTCTTTGTTTGCCACTGTTTTAAAAACTGCTTCAATGTTCAATAAAGGCAAATATTTTGCATTTGCTCCAAATCTACTCTCAGCCGCCTGATGTGTATATGTACCCACAGGTCCTAAAAACGCTATTCTCTCTTTTCTTTCAAGTGCACGTGATATTGCAAATATTTCAAGAAATATAGCTTCAATCTCATCTTTTCCTAAAATTCCGTTTTGTTTTTTTGAAAGATTTGTAAGTCTTTGAATAATTTCTCGTTCCCTCTCAGGCCTATAAACAGGAGCATTAGTATTATTTTTTAAATCCCCTACTTTTTTTACAATTTGCATCCGTTTATTTAAAAGAGTTAAAATTTCATTATCTATCGAATCAATTTCATTTCTTAATTCTTTTAATTTATTTTCTATATCACACATTCATCCCGCTCCGTATAAATTTTAAATATTCATTAAGATTTTTAAATACAAAATCTGGTTTTTGAATTATCTCATTTTCATTTTTTATTTTTCCGCTTAAAACAAGTACAGTTGTCATTCCAAATTTTTTTGCAGGAATCAAATCCCCGTATAAATCATCACTTATTATGGTAATTTTATCAAAATTAAAACCTATTTTTTTAGCAGCCTCTGTAAAAAATTTTTTACTGGGCTTTCCAAAAACCTTGTAATCTTTTCCTGTGGCATATTTTAACATTTCAAGAATTGCACCAAGCCCCGGATATCTTTTATTATTTTTTACATAAAGTGAAGTTTTATGCATCCCGTAAAGCTTTGATCCGTTTAGTAAATGCTCTATAATTTCTGATAACTCATTAGGAGAAAAAACTTTAATACCTAAAATCACAGCTTGTGGATTTTGAGAAGTTTTGAAATTATTTTGTATTATATTTACAAATTTTTCATTCCCATATGGTTTTAATACGGTATTTTTTAATTCATTTTTTATTATCATTAAAGGATCAATATAGTGATTTTTATCAAACTTAAAACCTAAATTTTGTAGATATTTTATAAATTCATCAGATTCTCTTTTTGTATTGTTTGTAACCAAAACAAAAGGAATATTTTTTTCATTTAAATAATCAATAAATTCTACTGCTCCAGGAAGTGGCAGAAAATTTTTATCATCAATTAAAGTCCCCTGAATATCAATAAAATACCCTCTCATTCTTATACCAAATAATCAATTTCACAGGCAATTAAATCTTCAAAAGTTTCTCTTCTTCTTATTATTCTATCTTCACCGTTTTCCACAGCCACCTCAGCTGCTCTTGGTCTTGTATTATAATTGCTTGACATTGTAAAACCATATGCACCTGCTGAATAAATCACTACCAAATCACCCGGATTTGTCTGAGGCACATCTATATTTTTAGCAAAAAAGTCACCGCTTTCACATATAGGCCCTACAATATTTGCTTTTGAAATTTCAGGATTTTCAACAGTACTTAAAACTTCTATTTTATGATATGCATTATATAGACTTGGTCTTATTAAATCATTCATAGCCCCATCAACAATGACAAATCTTTTATCCCCGTTTACTTTTTCATATAAAACTTTTGTAATAAAATATCCGCCATTTCCTACAAGAAATCTTCCAGGCTCACATACAATAGTCACATCAAGTCCGCTTAAAGTGCTTAAAATCGCCTGTGCATAATCATAAGGTTCTATTAATTTTTCATCTTTATATTTGATTCCAAGTCCTCCACCAACATCAAAAAATTTAATATCTACACTTATAGCTTTTAGACTTCTAACAAGATCTGCAACTATTGCACTGGCTTCTTTGATAGGTTCAAGCTCGGTGAGCTGACTTCCAATATGAAAGTGAATGCCGACAGGATTTAAAAATTCGCTTTTTTTTGCAAAAATATACATTTTTTTTGCTGTTTCTATATCAACCCCAAATTTATTTTCATGAAGTCCTGTTGAAATATAAGGATGAGTTTTTGGATCAATATTTGGATTTACTCTGATACTGATTCTTGCAGTTTTTCCCATTTCTTTTGCAATATCATGAACTCTTGCAAGTTCAGCTTCACTCTCAACATTTATCATCAAAATATCTCTCTCAAGCGCCTCTTTAATCTCATCGTCTCTTTTACCAACACCGCTGAATATTATCTTATATTTATCAACTCCCGCAAGCAATGCCCTTTTTACTTCACCAATGCTTACACAATCAGCCCCGCTTCCAAGAGAAGCAAAATGTTTAATAACTGAAAGATTGGAATTAGCTTTAACAGCATATGAAATTATACTTTTTCTTGCTTTAAATGCTTTTTTAAGTTTATTAAACTGCTTAGTAAAATGATTAAAATCATATACATATAAAGGTGTATCATATTTTTTTGCAAGTTTATGAAAATCCATTGTTTCTCCTTGTTATATAAATATCAATTATTAATAAAACTATAAAAATAAAACTCAAACTCCAAAAAGGCAAAACACCCTGTTTGGCAAACTTAAAAAGTATAAGCATTCCTCCCCATACCAAAACACTTAAACTGACGGATTTTACCATAAAAAGTACAGTATTTGAAATCCTAACGTGAATTGGGGAAATCATAAAAATATAATAGATTAAAGCAATAATACTTAAAGGAGTAAAAATTTTGAAAAACACAATCGAAAGAATCGTATTCAAATCAATATTTTTAAAAAATTTAAGTGTAATATAAGCATCATATAAAGACATTTCTCTTAATTTTTGAAGATTTGAAAGAATTTTAGGCTTAAAGTTTTTTAAAAACAATAATCTGCTTTTTTCTTTTATCCATCTATTTTTACCTAAAATCAAAATATCTGCATTATTAGTAATCCAAATATTATTTTTAAATTTAGCCTCTTTGGCATAAATAACTTTTGTAACATTTTGATTTGTTATATAAACAACAGTAATTTTTTTAGCAGTTTTTAAAACAGGATTTAGTTTTTTTATATAAATAACTTTATCGTTATATTTTAGAAAAATATTTTCAGTATTGAGTTTTTTTGCATCTTTTATAGCCTGGGCATATTCATTCGTATAAGCAAGTTTTGTGCTTTGAAGTAAAAGCATGATTAAAGTAATAAAAAAAGTACTCAATAAAAATGGTTTAAAAATTTTTTTTGGAGAAAAGCCAAGAGAATAAAAACTTACAAGTTCATTAAATTTTATCATTTGATTAAGAGTAAGCAAAAACGCAAAAACAAGAGACAGTGGATAAAGAAGAAGTGATGCATAAGTAAAAATATAAAAAAGATAAAGTACTATAAGATTTGATGAAGAAGGCATTTTGGATATACTAAAAAGCATTGATACAATTGCATAAAGAAAAGAAACGGAGACAAATATAATCAAAAAATTTTTAAAATATTTTTTTAATATGTATAAAAAATACATTAACAGGACTTTTTAGAATATTTTGAAGCAGCATTTTGTATATCTTCTATTGCTTTGGCAATATTTTCGAAATTCTTTTTGATACATTCCAATTCTTCATTTGAAAAATTACTTAAAACATATTTTATTACATCTTCTTTTCTCTCAGGTCTTCCAACACCTATTCTGACTCTCCAATAATCATTCCCTATATGTTTGTCTATTGATTTAAGTCCATTGTGTCCGCCACTGCTTCCACCTTTTTTAAATCTAAGCGCTCCTGGTTTTAAATCAATATCATCATGAATTACGATAATATCATTATTATCAATTTTATAATAATCCTTTACTAAAACAACACTCTCACCGCTTAAATTCATAAAAGTATTTGGTTTTAGAAAAAGATATTCTCCTGCTTTATATAAATCACCTTTGAATTTTGAAGAAATTTTTGAAGCATTAAATTTTTTAATAAGATAATCTATTGCTAAAAAACCTATATTGTGTCTGTTTAATTCATATTTTTTACCGGGATTTCCAAGACCTACAATTAATTTCATTTAACCTCTTTAACCCCGCAAGGGGAGAAAATTATTTAGCTTTTACTACCCCAACTACCGGAATAGAAGGATTTAGATAACACTCAACACCTTCTGGCATTTGAATGTCTCTTATTAACACATTATCACCAACATCAAGGTTGCTGATATCGATTTCAAAGAAATCAGGAAGATTTTCAGGAGTTGATTTTACTTTAATTCTTCTTCTGTGAAATACCAATACACCTTTATTTTTAAGTCCTATTGGTGTACCTTTTACTTTGATTGGAACATAAAAATATTGTTTAATTCCATCCTGAGCCATAAGTAAATCTACATGTAAAATATCACCTGTCACAGGGTCTTTTTGATATTCCTGAACAACAACTTTATATTCTTTATCGCCTACTTTTACAGGGAATATTAAATGTTCTTTATTTTTCATATATTTAATAAAGTCACCTTTTTTGAATGCTGCATTTACATTTTCTTGATTTTTACCGTAAATGTTTGCAATCAGATAACCATCCCTTCTAAGCTTTTTAGTAGCTGATTTTGAGGTACTCTCTCTGATTATTCCTTCTAACATTGTCTCTCCTTTAAATTTTTGGAATTGAAATTATACCAAAAAAGTCAAATAAGCAAAATTAATATATTTGCTAATGTACATTTTTAATAGGTATTTTACTATCATTATTATTATCACTTATACCTGCGGCTCTTTTTTCTTGTCTAAGTTTCAAAATAAAATCATCTTTACTTGTAGCATACTCTATTGCAGTTTTTTCATCTACAATACCTTTTAAAACCAAATCAACAAGATGTTGATCAAAACTTTGTGTACCATATATTTTTTTCCCATCTTCTAATGCATCTTTAATTTCATTGTCCCTATTTTGCAAAATAAGCTCTTTAATTCTTGGAGTTTTTATCATAATCTCCATAGCAGCAGTTCTTTTACCATCAACAGTTGGGACCAGTCTTTGAGAAATAATTCCTTCAAGTACCGAAGCTAGCACAAGTCTTATTCTTGGCTGTTCATCAGGAGGGAAAATTCCAATAATTCTATTTAATGTCTCTTTTGCATCAAGTGTATGTAATGTTGAAAATACAAGATGGCCTGTTTCAGCGGCATGAAGTGCAATTTCCATAGTTTCTCTGTCTCTCATTTCACCTACAAGTATAATATCAGGGTCTTCCCTGAGTGCGGCACGAAGAGCTCTTGAAAAACTTAATGTATCTTCTCCCAAGCTTCTTTGATTAATAAGTGATTTTTTATCTTTATGAACAAATTCAACCGGATCTTCGATTGTAATTATATGTTTTGCTTTTGTCTCATTTATTTCATTAATCATAGAAGCAAGTGTCGTTGACTTACCACTTCCAGTAACCCCGGTAACCAGCACAAGTCCTCTTTCTATTTGGGTAAATTTTCTAATTGCGGGAGGATATCCCATCTCTTCAATTGTAGGGATTTTAATAGGAATTACCCTCATAACTATTGAAGGTCCGTCAATCTGGAAAAAAGCGTTTGCCCTGAATCTGTAATTTTCATCAAGTTTATAAGAAAAGTCAATTTCTTTTTTTTGAACAAGTTCTTCAAATCTGCTTCTTAAAAGTTCTTTTAAAAGATTAACTACTCCTTCTCTTGTCTGTTTTGGAGCTTCTACTTTATACAAAACACCGTTTATTCTAATTCTTATACCATTACCAGCTTTTATATGTAAATCACTCCCGCCTTTTTTTATAAGAGTGTATAAATACTGGTTTAATTCTTCTCTAACCAAAATTATCCTTTAATAGATTTCAACATATTCTCAAAAGCTTCTTCAAATGCTTTAACACCTTCATCAAAAAGCTCTTGATAAACTTTTTGAAGTGAAATACCACTTGGAGTTAAAAAGCTGAAAAATGCATCGATATGTTTTGTTTGAAAATGAAATGAATCTTCAATTTCTTTATCTTTAATTTCTTCTATAACATCAAGAGGCAATGTCAATACACTATGAGGAAGATAAAGGTTTTGAACATAATAATCTTTTGGTAGATAATCCTGCTTTACACCAGTCGAAGCAAAAAGTGTTCTTATGTTTGATAACCCCTGTTCTTCTATTTGATTATAAATTTTAATAGCATTAAAAAAACCAACCCTATCTTTTGCAAGATTTTGCATAGCAAGTACCGGATTTAATTTTCTGTCAAATCTGCTAACAAATACTGAAATAACGCCGTCTATTGTTCTTGGCCCTTTATTTATAGCTTCAAGTGCTCTCATAGCCTGATTAGGGGAAAATACAAGAGTAGCATTTATATTTATACCTCTTTTTGCAAGTTCCTCCATTGCTTTATATCCAGCTTCATTTGCAGGAATTTTTATCATTACATTATCTCTTTGTATTTTATCAACAAGTCTTAGGGCCTCATCAATTGTCCCTTTTGCATCATTTATAAGCCTTGGGTCAACTTCAATACTCGCATATCCATCTTCTCCCTCATCATATAAAGGTTCTAATATATCGCATGCCTTTTGTATATCCTTTACAGCGATTTCTTCATATACCTCTTTTGGATTTTTACCTTTAAGTTTTTCAAGATCTTCTTTGTAAACATCTTTTTTGAGTGCATTCGCAAAAATTGCAGGATTACTTGTAAGTCCATTTACAAGTCCATTTTCTACCCATTCTTTAAAAGTAGTATCAAGAAATTCTCTATCAAGATAATCAACCCATATACTTGTCATATTTCACCTTTTTTTAACTTATTATATCAAATTAAATATACATTAATACTTTTGTTAAATCTTTTTCATCTATAATATAATCAGCAGCTTTTTTTAAAACATCTTTGGCACAAAAAGCTATTTTTTTATCAGCATATTCAAACATACTCAAATCATTGGCACCATCTCCAACAACAAGCGTATTTTGCTTATCAATTCCTAATATTGCTTGAATTCTTTTTATCATATCCCCTTTTGAGTGAGAAAACATCATATCTCCGCCAACAAGACCGGTTAAAATCCCGTTTTTAGAATGTAAAACATTCGCAAAATCCGCATCAAAACCAAGAACTTCTCTTGCATAAGATGTCGCATTTCTAAATCCGCCACTAAATACCAATACTTTATATCCCTCTTTTTTAAGGGCTTTAATTGTCTCTTCTGCCCCTGGCATATATGGCAAATTATGACATATTTCATTCACTTTTTTTTCTTCTAAACCTTCTAGGAGTTTAACTCTCATTATTAAACTTTCAAAAAAATCAAGCTCTCCTCTCATTGCCATTTCGGTAATTGAAGCAACTTTATCTTTAAGACCGAGAGGTTCAGCTAAAAAATCTATGGTCTCACCATCCATTAATGTAGAATCAAAATCAAATACGGCAAGTTTCATTATTTTCCTTTATCACTTTTTTTCCAAAATTTTATCAAACTTTTAAAATTTATGCTAAAATTCTCTAAAAAAGGATTCATTATGGGTGTTAGTACATGGCAAATTATAGTTATTTTAGTAGTGGTACTGCTGTTATTTGGAGGTAAAAAAATACCTGAACTTGCACAAGGACTTGGAAAAGGTATTAAAAACTTTAAAGACGCCGTAAAAGAAGGTGAAGAGGCTGATGTAAAACCAACTGAAAAAATAGAAGAAAACAAAACTGAAACTACTCAGACTACAGAAAAAAAAGATATAAATGCTTGAAGAAATCAAACCTCATATAGCTGAGCTTCGCTCTCGGCTTATCAAAATAGTAATAATTTATTTTATATTTTTTTTATTGGCTTTTGTGTTTTGGAAAGATATATTTGCATGGATGAGCGAACCTTTACTTCAAGCATTAAAACTTGAAAAAAGTTCAAAAATAATTTTTACAGGTCTAGCCGAACCTTTTTTTACAGCTGTAAAAATTTCACTTTTTGCCGGTTTTTTCTTTTCATTACCATTTATTTTATATCAAGTATGGGCATTTATAGCACCTGGACTTTATGAGCATGAAAAAAAACTTATTATCCCATTTGTATTCTGGGGAACAATAATGTTTATAATCGGTGCGGCATTTGCTTATTATATTGTATTTCCAGTTGGCTTTAAAGTTCTTGTAACATTTGGCGGTCAGCAATTTACCGCTATGCCAAGAATTAGTGAATATGTAAGTTTTTTTGGCAAACTAATGCTTGGATTTGGTATAGCATTTGAAATGCCTGTTGTTACATATTTCCTTGCAAAACTTGGCCTTGTTACAGATAAAACATTAAAAGATTTTTCAAGATATGCAATTGTAGTTATTTTTATACTTGCTGCAGTTTTAACACCTCCTGATTTGTTTAGCCAGCTTGCAATGGCTGCACCTCTTCTTATCTTGTATGGTGTTTCAATTATAATAGCTAAAATGGTTAATCCAGAAAAAGAAAATAAATCCTCTACAAAAGAAAAAGAAGAATAACTTCTTCTTTTTTATATTTTACATTAAATAAAAAAATTTTAAATTTTATTACTTTAGTCATATTGACTAAATATTTTTTATATGGTAAAATTTTAAAAAAATAAACAGGAGGGACTAATGGTAATAAAAAAAGAAGCCGCAAAAATAATTTTAGAATTATTAAACAGCGATACAAAAACCATTAAAACAGAAGCATTAAACAATGAAGCAGTAGAAGAGCTTAATCTTGCAGGAGTTATCAGATTTCCAATGCCAGCTGTTGCAGAATTTACATATGGAGGAAGCATTGTAGCAGATGTTCTAACCAGAGTAAAAGACAAAATTGAAAACATTGACGAATGGAAAGACAATTTCAAATGGGTGAGCAGTGAAGTTATAGCTATGATTGATGCAGCTGTAAAAAATAAAAACAAAACTACAAAAATTTCAAATCCTGAACTTGAAAAAAGAGGATTTGCCGAAAACGGAGAACTCACACAAGAAGCAATTGATTTATATGAAGCATATAAAATCATAGAACCAGAACTTGTAATTGACGCTGAACTTGCAAACTACATCAGAAAATCTCCAATGGGACCGACAGATGCGCATTATTTACCTATTGAAGGAAATAATAAAGATTTACTTGAAGCTATGAGACTTATAGCTTATTCAATACCAAACGGAGAATTTTTTACATTCACAGAACTTGGTCAGGCTGTAAAAGAAACTTTAACTTATGGTGGATGGGCAGTAGAAGGAAGTGCTCTTGATTTATCAATCCTTGAAGATATAGCAAAAGTTGCTGATGGAGAAGAAATAGACCTTGATGCACTTGTAAACCTTGAAACATTAGGTTATGTTCAAGATATCGATAAATTGACAAAAGCAGGTGAAAAAGCGCTTGAAGTTTACAGAATTTATAAAGACAGAACTGATAAACCTCTTAAAACTTTTGCAATTGAACAAGAAGAAATTGAAACACTAAAAACTATCAAAAAAATCTGGGATGAAAAAGTTCCTGAAAACCCTGAGGAAACACCAACATTTGATGAAATTAAAGCAGAATTAATTGAAAGAAAAGTAAGAGAATATAAAAAACTTCTTGAAAAATTCGGAAGAAGACTTGATGAGATGCCTAAGAAAAAACAAGAGATTGCTAAAAAATTCCAAGACTTACAAGATAAGAAAAAATGGTTTGATGAAAACTTTGATTTAAGAGAATATTTATACTCTCTTGAAGCATTTGGATTAATCAGTGAAGGTGTTGATGATAAAGGAAAAGCAGTATATTTTGTGACACCTGATGGTGAAAAAGTTATTGAAGACCAAAACTATGATGAAAGAGCAATTCATAGCTGGTCAGTTAAAACACTTGCTATATCAAACAAAATATTCAGCGCACCAAATAGAGAGTGGGTTGAAGAAGCAAGAAAAGAGAGAATACTTGGAACATATGAACCAAGCAAATCAGGTTTACTTTATGAAGAAATTGCAACACATGAAAAACTTCCTTTTATGACAAGATATGAAATGGATATTTTCAAAATGATTCCTGATAGAGGAATAGCATGTGAAGATATTCTTGAAGGAAAAAATGAAGATGAAAAAAGACAAATTCTTGAAGCAGTAGACAAGCTTGAAGCAAAAGGATTTTTAGAAGTACTTCCTGATGGACATATTGTCGAAACTGAATATGGGAAAATGATGGATGAAGCTATGAGCGGAGTTCCTGAAGGATTTGGTGCACCTATTAATCCTACAATATATAGAGTAGTAAAAGCAATTGCTGATACTGGAAGTATGTATGTAAAAGAAAATAAAATAAGAATTCTTCCTGAGAATATTAAAAAAGCCATTAAAAAATCAGGGCTTACAAAAGAGGAATTTGACAAAGCATATATTGCAGCAAGAGAAGCTAAATACCTTGGAAGAAACAGCGTAAACGAAGCTGGTCTTATGATGCTTAAAGCTGTTGAGGCATTAAATAACTAATTCGCCTCTTTTCTTTTTTGCTTCATAAAGTTTTTTATCTGCTATTTTTATAACTTCTTTTAATGAATTTGAATCACTCTTATAATGTGCTCCGCCCATACTCGCACTAAGTTTAATATTATTAATTTTTATAGAATTTATTCTTTCAAAAAGTCTTTGAGCAACTTTTTTTAAAACATCTTTACTCGTAAAAAGCATTGTAACAAATTCATCTCCTCCATATCTAAATCCATAATCAAGATCCCTTATTGAACTTTTAATAGTAAAACCGACTTTTCTTAATATTTCATCACCAATATTATGGCCATAAGTATCATTAATATTTTTAAAATTATCAAGGTCTATAAATAATATACCTATATCATAATCACTGTTTTCATACTTTTCAATAAGAAATTCAAAAAATCTTCTGTTATATAAACCTGTAATTTCATCTTTAATAGCCATTTCCGCAAGAAACGTAGCTAAATAATCATAATTAATAATATTTTTAAATTTTCCTTCTTCATCTACTACTATAATATAATTAATATTATAAGTTCGCATAAGTTTATAAGCATCAAAAATTGATTCATTCTCTTTTAAAGTTATAAATTTTTTCGGATATTTATCTATTAATTCCTTTACAGTCATTTCATCCATATGCATTAAAAGAACTTCAATTATATCTTTTGATGTAATTAAATAGTATGGTTTTTTATTATTTAAAATCATTATAATATCAATATTTTCTTTTTTAAAATATTTAGATATTTCAAATACTTTTAAATTTTTAATATCGTTATATTCAAAAATTTTATAATGCTTTGCTTTCCAATGACTTAATAATTTAAGTTCCACAATTTCCCCTTTTTTATTCGCACTCATCCAAAATTTTATTAATATATGAATCATCATATGGATCAGCATGAATATTTATTATCCATTTTTTATCCGGATCAATATTCCTTATTTTTTCTTCAACATTTTCAACAATACTATGTGCCAGTTTTAGTTTCATATCAGGTGTAAGAACAAGATGAACATCAACAAAATTTCTATTACCTGCTTTTCTTGTTCTTAAACAATGATAATCAAGCACAAGTGGTTCTTTTTTTATTATTTCTTTAATTTTTTCAACAGTTTCAAAATCAAGTGCTACATCTAGTAAAAGCTCAAATCCCTCTTTAACTATTTCACTTGCTTCTTTAATAATATAAAGGCCAATTGCAATAGACAGTAAAAAATCCACAAAATACCATCCTGTAAATTTAACTATAATCAATGAAATTAAAACAGCCGTATTTGTAAAAAGATCTGTTTTATAATGAAGTGCATCAGATTTTATTACCAGATTATTTGTTTTTTTAGCTATAAAATTTAAAAATAAAACAAGAGCGCCAACAAGTATAATTGAAAAAATCATAACATAAATTGAAGAATTAATATGAGTAATAGCTTCCTTCTCAATCATTTTTCTTATAGCTTCAAATATAATAAAAAGACCACTTGCTATAATAATAAGTCCTTCAAATAAAGCAGCAAGACCTTCTATTTTGCTTTTTCCGTAATTAAATCTTTTATCAGGTTTGCTTTCGCTAATTTTAAGAGCAATGTTATTAAATATACTTACAAACATATCTAAAACACTGTCAAGCGCACTTGCAAGAACAGCAACACTTCCACTTAATACACCAATAATTATTTTTGCAACAGATAAAATAATAGCAACAATAATAGCTACAAATGTGGCTTTTCTTTCAATACTCATCATCTATCCTCCTATAAATTTTTTAGGATTTTGAAGTAAATCAACCAATACAGTTGCATATGCTCCTTTTGGCAGAATAAAACTCATCTCAAACCATGCTCTGTCTTTATTATAGTTGAGCTCTAAAAATTCAGGAAAAATCCATGCTGTTCTCCTGTCACCGTTTGCAGGAATAAGTTCATCATATTTTTCTTCAATCTCTCTTGCAAAATCTTTTGCCCTTAAAGCTTTTTTCCCAGGCATTAACCCCGTAACGGAAATATCTTTATTGTAAAATCTTTCAGTATCATCAACATTTTCAAGATAAAAAAGTTTTCCAATAGGATAATGTGTCATAACATCACCAGGCAGAAGTTTAAAAGGGTGTTTTTGCTCTTTTACAAAAGAAATAAGTTCTTTTTTAAAACCAAGAGCTTTTAATTCATTTTCTTTTAACTCAAAAATATTACTTAATTTTATTCTTTCTTTTAACCAATCATTAAAAAGTTTTGACTGATACGCACTTATTAAAAGTTTGTTTAATCTTTTGTTTTTTACAAATTTTTCGCCTTCGATAATTTTTTTACCTTCTTCAAAATTATTTCCGTATTTTCCAAATCTCTGATCACCGAAAAAATTAGGCATTCCGTATGTTTTTATATCTTTAATTACAGAAAAAAGTATTTTAGCCATAGTAGGTGTTACTTTTTTAAGTCTTACAAAAAATTTATTGGCTTTTAGATGCCCTGTTTTTAGTTTATTTCTATGAAGGTCCTGTTCTAAAATTTTTATTTTTTTATCACTAAATTTGTTAATTTCATTTCTATATTTTCTTGGAATACTTATCCATTGGACTGTAAGCCCGTCTTTATCTTTAAGTCCGGCATAGCCTATGCTATTTGGAGAAATATTTAAATATCTTGCAAAAGTTTTAATCATTTCAGGAGTAGTGGTATCTTTTTTCCTGACTTTTAACATAAGCCATTCACCTGTATGGTCAAAATTATATAAAGGAATTTCTTCGACAAAAAAATTATCAGAATTTTTATTGAAATGAAAATCAAGTGGAGTATGAGCAAAAAGCATAAAATTCCTTTTTTGGAATTATAACAAGAAAAAGAAGGGAAATCAGCTATTTGTTTTAATAATATTAGTATATTCTTTTTCTTTTAATTTTATGTATTTTTCAAGGGCTTTTTGTTTATTAAAATCACTCAATTTTTTTCTTATAGCAATATAACCTGCTATTTTTTCAGGATTACCTTCAATAATATTGCCGTCTTTATCAATTGGAGATATTTCTACATCTACCCAATAATATTTGCCATCTTTTCTCATATTAATAACAGGCCCTCTCCATGTTTTACCTTCTTTTAATATATCCCACATTTCTTTAAAAACAATCTTAGGCATTAACGGATGTCTTACAAAATTGTGAGATTTTCCGATAAGTTCTTCTTTTGAAAATCCTGTCATTTTTCTAAAAGCTTTTGAAGCAAAAGTAATTATTCCGTATTTATCGGTTCTTGTTATCATACCTCTTGGATCAATTCCAGCTTCTTCAAAAGTTACCTCATTACTTCCTGTAAGGAATACTCTTTTTGGTGACATTTTTCTGCCTTTAATTTTTTTGTTATAGAATTGTAATTTTTTTTAATGACAGAAAAATGACATATGTTATTTTTTACATTTTTTTAATATGAAATTAGTAATAATTATAAGCTGAAAGGTATATCCAAAAAGGGAAATAAAAGGAATAAGATAAATAAAAGAAGATAAAAATACTCTCCACCATATATCAAAACCATATTTTTTTTCAATTTCTTTCGGATTAAAAAAAAGATAACCGCTATCAAACACCAAAGGCTTTTTATTTAAAATACTCATCATAAAGATTTGATAAACAATATTTACCACAGGTATAAATAAAAGATAAAATGTAAATATAAAAATCAATAAATAAATTAAAAATGATTTAATTGCAATAAAAATACCATATAATGTATCTTTGAAAGATGTTTTTCTAACAGGACAATTATAGTGTAACTCATTTATTCTTAATACTATTTTATCAATATAAAAAGATGAAAAAATTCCAAGAGTTGAAATAACAGCAATATAATAAAATACAATTATTAAAACAACACCTCCTATATTTGCAATTAAATTTTCAATTTTTGCACCAAACGGAAGATTTGAAACAATATTTTCCAAAAATGATATTATATCTTTTGAAAAAAACAGAAAAATAAAAAACCAAAACAATAAATCAATTATAAAAGGCAAAATGGTATATTTCAAGATTTTTTTATCAAACATATCTTTAATTATATTCATTTTATTCCTTAAAAATGATTTTCAGGACATATTGATCTATATTTTCCTCTTTTAGTAACAGCAATAATATTAATCGGTGTCCTTGTTATTTTAGCAATATTTTGTACAACTTTTAAATTTCTTTTCGGGAACGTAAAAAGAATTTCATATTCTTCTCCGCTGCATCCAATGTTTTTTTCTATTTTTTCTAAAAATTCAAATCCTACATTTGAAATTTTAGAAATTCTTTCAAGCTCTTTAAAAAGCCCGTCACTTATGTCACAAGCAGATGTTATATATTTACTTGCTTTATAAAAAAATTTATCTCTGAGTATTGGTTTGATTAATTTAGAGTTTTTATTTATTTTATTATATCTTAAAGCTCTTATCAAATCCTTTTTAACACATCCAATATTTCCGGTATATGCAACAAATTCCCCTACTTTTGCTTTTCTATAAATCGGCCTTTTAGTATATCCGATATGGGTAACTGAAATCGCTATTTTATCATTTCTAACAGTATCCCCGCCTATTATTTCATAATTATATTCTCTCGCAGCTTTTTTAAATCCATATGCCAAATCTTTAATCTCTTTTAAGGTTAAGCTTTTAGGAAAAGAAACATTTAATATTGCATATTTAGGTTTTGCATTCATTACTATCATATCACTTATATTAACAAGAGAAGCTTTATAGCTTATTTCTTCTAAACTAAACCATTCTCTTTTAAAATGTATATCCTCAAAAAAAGAATCACTTGCAATTACCTCTTTTGTATTTATTCTCTTATGTCTTTTTACTTCTCCCTCTTTTCTCTTTCTTCTTTCCTTTTCCCTCTTATCTCTTCTCTCTTGCGTATCTAATACCGCTGCGTCATCACCAATATATTTTGATTTGAATTGTTTAATAAAAAATTCTTCTTTCATAACTGTTTTAAAACTTCTTTTTCCCAATCTTTAAGATTTGTTTTTGCATATAACTCTGCTTTTCTCATCTGTCTGTATAATTTGTCTGCCTCCTGAATTTCTTCCCTGCTTGGCTCACGCCTGACAGCCACATATCCTGCAATTTCATCAGGTTTTTCATATACAATTTCTCCATTTTCATTAATTGGGTCGATTTGAACGATAACCCAGTAATATTTACCGTCTTTTCTTAGGTTTCTAACCATTCCTTCCCAGTGATGTCCCTTTTGTATAGTCTCCCACATATCTCTAAAAGCAGCTTCTGGCATCAAAGGATGTCTTACAATACTATGTGGTTTGCCGATAAGTTCGTCTTTTGAGTATTTAGTCATATCCCTATATGCTTTTGATGCAAAAGTAATAATACCTTTGGTGTCTGTCCTTGTTATTAAAGCCCTGGCATCAAGACCTTCTTCCTCAAAAGTAGCTTCAATATCAAGAGGTGTAACATTCGGTTTTACTGCCATTTTTTATCCTTTAAAAAAAATTGTTGAAATTATCTCCAAATGGTGGATTTTTATCAAAATTTTGTAACATTTTGATATCCATTACACTTGAAATATTTTTTGGACAAACCATTGCGCACTTTTGACAACTTATACAATTATACAATAAATTCTCTTTTGCTATTTCTATTCTTTCCTGATCATCCATTTTATCTCTGCTGTCAAACACAAATCTGAAAACTTTTGTAAAAGCAAAAGGACCTGCAAAATTTTTTTCAAAATCAAGTGCTTCGCATTCAAAATAACAAGCACCGCATAATATGCAATCTGTCTGTTTATCATATTTTTTAAGTTCATCTGGCATTTGAATATTTTCTTCTTTTTCATTTATTTCATCTACAAACCATCCTTTTACTTTTTTTATTTTATCTTCTATAAAAGAATGATCTACAACTAAATCTTTAATAATCTTGGCTCTGTCAACTGGCTCAATAATAAGTTCGTCATTTTGAATTAAATCTTTTACTTTTGTTTTACAAGCAAGGACGGTTTTGTCATTTACTTTTATAGCACATGTCCCACAGATACTGCTTCTACAAAAACTTCTATAAGTTAAGCTTCTATCTTTATTATCTCTAATCCTCTCAAGCAATTCTAAAATAGTCTCATCTTCTTTGAAATCAACATTAAATTCTTCAAAAAAAGTTTTATTATTAATAAAACGCTTTATATTTAGCTTCATCTACTACCTTTAAAGATTCTTCAAGAGCTTTTAATTTATTTTTATTATATAAATTTAAGATATGTTTTATCCTATTTTTATCAAAATTTTCATCTCTTTGCAAATAATATCCTATTATCTGCAAAAAATTTCTTGGTTTTGGCGTTATTACTGCTCTTTCAAAATCAATAAACTTAACATTACTTCCATCATATAAAATATGATAAAACCTTCCAAGCTGTTTATGAAATACATTTTTTTCATCAAGCTTAAAAGCCCCGATAAGTGCAAGTTTTAAAGACTCATAATACTCAGGTGTACTTTGAAGCTCTTTTAAAGGTTTGCCTTCAATAAGTTCCATCATTATATATCTATTGCCCCTAAAAATAGGTTTTGGAGCATAAGAACCGTTAAGATAATTTAAAAGTCTCCACTCTTTTTCAATTTCATAATTTTTAGCCCATTTAAGAGCGGCTATTCTGCCATCTTCAAGCTTTACTTTATAAACTTCACCTCTATTACCTTCCCCGATTTTTTCAATTACATCATAACGCAATCAATTTCCTTAAAAAGAAAAAAAGAAGAGATTATAAAGAGAGTTTTACTTCTGTTTTATTTAGATTAATACCAGCTTCCTCAGGTGTAGAACCACATGCAACATTAATAAGCTGAGTTACTTGTAAAATAGGTTCATCATATCCATCCATTGCTTTATGACAAAGAGGACACGGTGTAGCAACAATATCTGCTCCCGCTTCTTTTGCACCATCAAGAGGTTTTATTGCAAGTCTCTCTTTTTGTGCAGGCTCCGTAAATCTTGCATGATAACCACAACAAGTATCTTCATTTTGATAACCTTCAATAATGTCAACACCAAGAGGTTCAAGTATTTCTCTTAGTATTGTAGGATCCTCAGGATCATCAACAGCAACTTCATTTGGTGCCAAAACATGGCAACCATAATAAGGAGCAATTTTAACACCGCTTATTTGTCTTTTGATTCTTTTTTTATATTCATCAAGTCCTACAAAATCTCTAATCAAATTTAATGTGTGATATATCTTTGCAGTTCCTTTATATTCAAGACCCTCTTCGGCCAAAATTTCATTTACTTTTTCTTTAATTTCAGGATCAGAATCGAGTGCAAGTTTTGTTTTTGCGATAATCATATAACATGTATTACATGGTGTATATAAATCAAGACCTTTTTCTTCTGCAAGAGCTATGTTTCTTGCATTAAGACCATAAACTATTTTTTTGTTTGTTTCATCAATCACACCACCGCCACAACAAGCAGCTCTTTCAAGCAAAACTCCATCAACTCCCATATGTTTTAAAAAATCAACTGTTATATCATAATTATGAATATCAGCACCCTGAAAACAGCATCCCGGATAAATTCCAATTTTTTTCATTACAATTCCTTTTCAATTTTTTTAATGAAGTTTTTAAATTTATCAATTCCATCAAACGGTTTAGGTCCAAACTCATCCTCAGGAAGACCTCTTTTTCTAAATTCTTTTTCCATATTTTCTCTTGCTTTTTCACCTTTTTCATCTCCAAATGCTACGGCAGGGAGATTGAATTTATCAATTTGTCCAGTTTCAAATACTGTTGCAAACCAAAATTTAGCTCTTCTTGTAGCAATATTTTCTTCTCCGGTATCTTTTGCAATACGTCTAAGTTCAAGAATATCATCACATGAAGATATTCCCTTAGGACAAGCAGCAAAACACATTTGACATTGAACACATTCCCAAATACCATGGTCTTCTGCGAGTTTAATTCTCTCTTCAACATCAACACCGTCTCTTGTATCCATAATAAATCTAAAAACTTTTGTAAGCTGAAATGGTCCTAAATATTCATCATCACCTTTTAAAGCATTACATTGACCATAACAAGCCATACACAAAATACAGTCTGTTTGTTTATCATATCTTGCAAATTCTTCAGGTAGCACTAATGATTCACTTTTTAAATTATCAGGTACAACTTTTGGATCTGGTTCAAGATACGGTTTAATTTTTTTGAGTTTATCAAATGCCGGTTCTTGATCAACTACAAGATCTCTTATTGGTTTTAAAGTTTTAAGCGGCTCTATTTTAATTACGCCATTTTTTATTTTATCTTTTGCTTGAATTTTACAAGCAAGACCTGCTCTGTTGTTTATAATCATTGCACAGCTTCCGCATATTGCACTTCTACAAAACGCTCTGAATGTTAAAGTCGGATCAATTTTATCTTTAATATACATTAAAAGTTCAAGTACTGTTAAAGAGTCTTCAACTTCAACTTCAAAATCTTGCCAATAACTTCTGTCTTCATCAGGATTATATCTTTTGATTTTTGCTGTATATTTGATTTTTTTCATCGCAAATCCTTTAAATTATTTTATCAAAATTTTCTATCTTTAAGATAAAATTTATCTTATTTTATATATATTTATAATTCATTTAATTTTTTGTTATAATTTCATCTCTCTCCCGGTAGCTCAGCCGGATAGAGCGTCGGATTCCTAATCCGAAGGTCGTGGGTTCGAATCCCGCCCGGGAGACCAATTTTTTAAATGGACAATGTAAAATTGAAAATGTAAAATTTAATTTTCTATTGTCCATTTTCAATTAATACTTACGTTCTGCTGGTTCGTATAGACTAATGTCTACTTCACCTTTTTCATAATTAAAGCTGCCATCCGCATTTTTAGTAATCATTGAATGATATAAAAATTCTTCATCATTTCTTTTTGGATAATCATCCCTGTAAAAACTACCACGGCTTTCTTTTCTTTGAAGTGAAGCGTAAGCTAAAACATCTGCAATTTCAAGTAAATTGAAAAATTCAAGTGTTGATTGTAAATCTAAATTAAATACTTTTGATTTATCCTCAACTCCAAGATGTTTATGAGCTCTGTCAATTAAATTTTTAAGTTTTTCATAACCTTCTTGCATTTCAGATTCATTTTTAAATACACCAAAATGTTTAAACATAATCTCACCAAGCTCATTTCTCATATCACCAAGAGTTTCTTTGCTTTCTCTATTCATAAGTTCAGTGATAAATTTAACATCATCTTCAAGTTTTCCTTCACCGCCTTGTGCAAAATCAGTACCTTCTGCATATCTTACAGCTTCTTTTCCTGCAACATTTCCAAATACTACAATATCAAGAAGACTGTTTCCTCCAAGTCTGTTTGCTCCATGAACACTCACACATTGTGCTTCACCTGCGGCATATACACCTTCAATTGGAGTTTCACATTTAATATTAGTATGAATTCCACCCATTGCATAGTGAGCAGTAGGTTTAATTGGAATAGGCTCTTTTATAGGATCAATTCCTTCAAAATCAATTGCAAGTTCTCTAATTTGCGGAAGTCTCTCTTTTATTTTTTCAGCTCCAAGATGAGTAAGGTCTAAATGCACATATTCTCTTCCTTCATCATCTTTAAAGCCTCTGCCTTCTCTGATTTCCTGCATAATACTTCTACTTACCAAATCTCTTGGACCAAGTTCCATCTTCTCAGGTGCGTATCTTTTCATAAATCTCTCACCTTTATTATTTATAAGATGTCCGCCCTCACCTCTTGCCGCCTCAGTTACCAAGATTGCTGATTTTCTAAGGCCTGTCGGGTGAAATTGTAAAAATTCCATATCTTTTACAGGAAGTCCAGCTCTTAGTGCTGCAGCAGTCCCGTCTCCTGTACATCCAAGAGCATTTGATGTATAACCCCAGTAAATTCTGCTGTGTCCACCAGTTGCAAGTATAATTGATTTTGTTTTAATAAGTTTAACTTCTCCTGTTGCAATATTAATAGCAGTTACACCAATTGCTCTTTTACCGTCATGAACAATATTTAACATAAACCATTCATTTAAAAATTTAACACCTTCTCTTATACACTGCTCAAATAATGTATGAAGCATAACATGCCCCATTTTATCTGCACTGTAACAAGTTCTGTCTCTACTTGCCCCTCCAAAAGGTCTTTGGGCAATTTTACCGTTTCCAAGTCTACTAAAAGGCACACCCATATGTTCCATTGCCCTGATTATTTTAGGCGCCTCAAAACACATATATTTTACTGCTTCCTGATCTGCTAAATAATCACTTCCCTTGATGGTATCAAATGTATGAAGTTCTTCATTATCCGTTGGATCAACATTTGCAAGTGCTGCATTAATACCACCCTGAGCTGCTCCTGTATGAGATCTTGTAGGATAAACTTTTGTTAATACTGCAATATTTAAATCTTTATTTTCTTTAACTGCGCTAAGCGCTGCATAAAGTCCGGCTCCGCCTGCACCAACAATTAAAACGTCAACTTTCATTTTACCCCTTTTAATGTATTTGTAAAAATTATAACAAAAGAAAAAAAAGAAAATCTTTATAAGTTTAACTTATATTAAGCAAGTATTAAAAATTGTTACTTTTTGTTACCAAAATTTTGAAGTTTGTAATAAAGATTTAATAAAAGTTTTTGTATTTGAAGTTTAAGAATTTTAATCTGCAATATATTTTCGCTTTTTGTATTTTCCAAAATAGCCAAATCGTCATAAGTTGCAGTACCGGCTTTTATATTGTTTTGAGTAGAATTTATAAGCTCATTATAAAGTTTAATATTTTCTTTGTAAATAGATATTTTTTTATTAATGGATTGAATATTTGATAAAATATTCTTATATTCATTTATAAGCTCTCTTTTCTTTTGCTGATAATCAAGTTTTGAAATCAGATAATTAACCTTTGCTTTTTGAATCTTATTACTAGCAGTAAAATCAATAGGTATATTAATCCCAGCTCCTATAGAATAAAAGTTATTTTTGTCATCGTTAAATTTTTTATTAGAATAATTTATATTCTGATAATTCCAACTACCATTTATATATACTGTAATAAGTTCATCACCTATTTGCATTTTATATAAATCTTTATTAACTTTTTGGGAAAATTTTTTATTTAAAAGTTCAATGTTATTATTCAAATAGTTTTTAAGAGGGATTATTTTAAAAAGATTTAAATTTATTTTTTCAATATCGGCATCAGAAATATTTTTAAAATTAAACTTTATATTTTCTAAATTCTGTTTTATATCTTCAAGAGAAAGTTTTAATGAGTTAAGCGCAATTATTGAATTGTTTAAAAATGTCAAATCAAGCGTTCCGTTTTTATATTCTTCTTTTTTTCTTTTTACATCAATTAAGGCATTTTTTATCTGTAAATTCACAATATTTTCATTTAATTTAGCAATTCTATAATCATATGCTAAATCAAGAGCCGTTTTAATAAGTTTTCTTTTTGTTATTAATAGATTATTAACATTTAAATGTTTAGAATCATTTGCATATTTTATTGAATAATAAATTGCCCCACTTTTAAAAACAGGCTGATTTAATGTAATAGAAAAAGTCTGTGTTGTAGTTTTTGTATTCTCTATTCTATTATCTTTTGTAATGCTGTATTGAAGAATAATTGGATTTATCCAAGATTTTTCAGTAGCTTTTGAATCTTCGATAACTCCTTTTTTTTGTAAATCAAGTGTTTTATTTTGCAAATCGCTCAAAATATTTGCGCTGAGTAAAATTGGAAAAAGAAAAAAGATTTTTCTCATTCCTCAACCTTGGCAAGTGCAGATTTAAATCTATCAAATCCTTCGTCTATTTCTTCAAAAGAAATTGTAAGAGGCGGCAAAAATCTTACTGAATTACTACCTGCTTTAAGTACAAGTACTTTTTCTTCAAAAGCTTTTTTTACAATCTCATCTCTTATTTCACTTTTGTGTGTTTTAAGCGCTCTCATAAGCCCATATCCTGATACAGTGTCAAAAAAATTTGGAAATTCTTTCGCAATCTCAACAAGTTTATCTTCAAAATATTTAATTCTCTCATCAAGTCTTCCTGAATTTTTTTCTTCTTTTAATATTTCGCATACTTCTATTCCCGCGCGGGTTGATAGATAATTTCCTCCAAATGTGCTTCCATGGTCTCCCGGTTTTAAAACATCAGTAAGCCTTGTAACAACTGCTCCAATCGGAACTCCTCCCCCTAAACCTTTTGCAAGTGTGATAATATCAGGTGTAATTTCATATAAATTGCTTGCATAAAATTCACCTGTTCTGTATATTCCTGTTTGAACCTCATCAACTATTAATAATATATCTCTTTTTTTAAGCTCATTACTTAATTTTTGAATCTCTTTTTTATCAAAAGGATTAACACCACCTTCTCCCTGAATAAGCTCAATCATAACGGCAATTGTTTTATCATCAATTTTATTATAAATATCATTTATATTTTTTGCATAATCAAACCCGTCTGGAAACGGACCGAAATATTGATGAAATTTAGGCTGTCCTGTGGCTTTTAGAGTTGAAATTGTCCTTCCGTGAAAAGAATTTTCAAGTGTAATTACTTTATATCTTTTAGGTTTGCCGTTCTCTTCTCCATATTTTCTCGCTATTTTTAGAGCCGTTTCATTTGCTTCGGCACCGCTGTTACAAAAGAAAACGCCTCCATCTCCGTAATTTTTTACCAAAATTTCAGCAAGTTTTTCCTGAGGAGGGATTCTGTAAAGGTTAGAGATATGAATAATATTTTTTGCCTGATCACACAAAGCATTAGCAAGTTTTTCATTCCCGTGGCCTACACTAACAACTCCAATACCGCTTGTAAAATCAATATATTCTTCTCTTTTTTCATCTATTAAAACAGCATTTTCTCCTTTTATAAATTTTACATCAAAACGTGCATAAGTATTTAAAAGATATTGCATTTTTTCTCCTTATATATCATAAAAATTAATCTCATATTCGCTTATATCGTTTTTGCTAAAAACCCCGACTTTATTCTCAAACATTTTTAAAAAACTCATAAGATTCATCATCTCCTCTTCTTCCGCATCGCCTATAATTACACTTATTTTATCCGCCTCATCTATCAAATATAAAATTCCCGCAATTTCTTCAAGAGTAGTATCATGTTTTTTTATCTCTTTTTTAACCCTTATACCTTTTAAAATCTCAACAAAATCTTCAAACTCATCATTTCCTTTGAGTGTTTCATCATAAATATCAAAAACATAAGCAAGTCTTGCAAGTAAAAGTGGTAGTTTTTCACTTGTTTTTGGAATATCCACTTTTGAAAATTCACTTTTTCCACCGACAACAGCAACATTTTTTAAAAGATTTTGAGGTGTTTCATTGTAATAAATCACTAAATCAGACTCTTTTAAAAATTCTTCATTTTTATTTGTATAATATTCATTTTCTTTTTTAAACATTTTAAACCTTTGATATAATTTCGCCTTATTTTAGTAAAAGGATATATATTGTTTAGCAAAATTTTACAAAATTATAACGCAAAAAGCGCAAAAAATGATATTTTAGCAGGAATTGTAACATCAGTGGCACTTGTTCCGGAAGTTGTCGGATTTGCTTTAATTGCAGGTCTCTCACCCGTTGTCGGACTTTATACCGCTTTTATACTCGGACTTATTGCTGCAATATTTGGCGGAAAGCCAGGACTGATCTCTGCAGCTGCAGGAAGTATAGCAGTAGTGGTGGTCAGTCTTGTTAAAAATTACGGTGTTGAATATCTGTTTTGGGCGGTTGTTTTAGCCGGTATTATACAGATATTAATAGGTGTTTTTAAACTTGCTAAATTCATAAGACTTGTACCTATGCCGGTGGTTTACGGATTTGTAAACGGGCTTGCAATTGTTATTGCCACAAGTCAGTTTGAATTTTTTAAAGGTGAGAGTTTTTGGGTATATCCTCTTGTAGCGCTTACAATGGCGATAATGTATTATGGTCCAAAATTTACAAAAACCATTCCGGCAGGACTTATTGCAATTATTGGAGTAACTCTTATAGTCATTTTATTTCATATACCTGTTAAAACAGTGGGAGATTTAGCTGATATAAAAGGAAGTTTTCCTTCTTTTCATATTCCTCTTGCGCCACTTAATTTTGAAACAATTAAAATCATCTTGCCTTATTCTGTAATAATTGCTCTTGTAGGACTTATTGAAACACTTCTTACTATGGAAGTTTTAGAAGAAATGGATAATGAAAGGGGAAATGGAAACAAAGAGGCAATAGCCCAGGGACTTGGAAATACTGCATGCGGATTTTTCGGGGCGACTGCCGGATGTGCAATGATCGGACAGACTATCGTTAACCATACCTCAGGAGGTAGAGGGAGACTCAGCGGAGTTACAGCTGCGGTTATGGTAATACTTTATGTAGT